>JBDKTH010000674.1:0-3500 GCA_039680305.1 Thermoguttaceae bacterium
AATGATGAATGATGAATGATGAATGAACATCGAATGACGATGCACGAATTGAAACGTGAACAGCATCCGATGGCCGAGCGCCTCCATGCTTAGTGTTTTTCTAAATTCTGCATTCTGCATTCATCAATCTGCATTTTCCTCTCCCTATCCATCAACCCCCGCTCTGACCCATGTCCTACGTTCGACCTGAAATTGCTGCCATGGCCGGCTATGTGCCGGGGGAGCAGCCGCAAGACGGCCAGTACATCAAGCTCAACACCAACGAGAATCCCTATCGGGCGTCCGTCGCGGTGGAGCATGCGGTTCAGGAGGCACTTGCGCGGGGGCTGCAGAAGTATCCGCATCCGATGGCCCAGCCGTTCCGCGTCAAGGCGGCGGAGGTGCTTGGGGTCGATCCGGACTGGATCATGTGCGGCAACGGGAGCGACGATATCCTGACGATCATCACCCGGGCGTTCGTCGGCACCGGGCAACTGCTGCGTCTGCCGTATCCGAGCTACATCCTCTACAAGACGCTCGCCCAACTCCAAGGGGCCCAGGCCGAAGAGGTCTTTTTCGAGGCCGACTGGTCGCTTTCGGATAAGTTTGCCGTGGGTGCCAAGGATCTCCGGCTGGTGTTTCTGGCCAATCCGAACAGCCCTTCGGGCACGATGATACCGCCGGAAAAAGTCCTGGAGCTTGCCGAGCGCCTCCCCTGCCCTCTTCTGGTTGACGAGGCCTATGTCGATTTCGCCGACGCGAACTGCATTCCGCTGGTGGCGAAGAACGAGAAGATTCTCGTCTCGCGCACTTTCAGCAAATCGTACGCCCTGGCCGGCCTGCGGTTCGGCTACGTGGTGGCCCAGCCGCAAATGATCGAGCAGTTGGTCAAGGTGAAGGACTCGTACAACTGCGACGCCCTGTCGATCGCCGCGGCCACGGCGGCCATCGGCGATCAGAAGTGGCGGGCGGAGAATCGGGCCAAGATTCTTGCCACCCGGGCTCGGCTGACCGCTGGGATGCGGGCTTTAGGGTTTACAACGGTTGATTCGCAGACCAACTTTACCTGGAACGTACATCCGGAAATCTCGGTAAAATCGCTCTACGAACGCTTGAAACAGAACCACATCCTGGTCCGATACATGAACTATCCGGGCTGGGGCGACGGTCTGCGGATCAGCGTCGGCACCGACGCCCAGATCGACACCTGTCTGGAGCGGCTGGAAGCCATAATGTAGTAGAACCTGTTTCGAAACCGGTTCCAATCCGGTAAGACGCCTGCGTGCACTCGGTTTTGAGACAGGTTCTCATGAGGATCCCATGCAACGTACTGCTCAAGTCCAACGAAAAACGGCGGAGACCGAGATCGAAGTCAAGCTGACACTCGACGGCAGCGGCCAGTCGCAGATCGCCACCGGCGTCGGCTTCTTCGACCACATGCTCACGCTCCTGGCCAAGCATGCGGCCTGGGATCTCGTGATCAAAGCCCGCGGCGACCTCGAGGTCGATCAGCACCACACGGTCGAGGATGTGGGCATCTGCCTAGGGCAGGCCCTCAAAGAGGCGTTGGGCGACAAGGCCGGCATCCGCCGCTACGGGCATTTTGCCCTGCCGATGGACGAAACGCTGGTCACCAGCGCCGTCGACCTGGGCGGCCGGGCCTACTTCGTCTTCCAGGCCGAGTTCCCTTCGCCCAAGATCGGCCAGTTCGACAGCGAACTGGTCTTTGTCTTCTGGCAAGCCGTTTCCGCCGCCGCCTTGGCCAACATCCACGTCCTTCTCCACTACGGCCAGAACAGCCATCACATCGCCGAAGGCATCTTCAAAGCCACAGCCCGCGCCCTGCGCATGGCCATTGAGGCCGATGCCCGAATCACCGGCATCCCGAGCACCAAGGGGACGCTGTAGGCGTCTGTTCCCACGACATTTCAACGGCGTTCCCCTCTCCCTTTGGGAGAGGGTTAGGGTGAGGGAAACTGTCGAGAGGCTGCCATCCCACTTCCCCTCACCCCGGCCCTCTCCCGGAGGGAGAGGGAGTCTTGTTCAGGCGACTTCCTTGTACTTCGCCTTGCTTGCGCCGCAGACGGGGCACTTGTCCGGCGCTTCGCCCAGAACCGTGTGACCGCAAACATCGCAAACGTGGATCGCCGCGGCCGAAATGTCCTGGCCCTTCTCCAAGGCCTTCATCGCCTCGCCGTAGAGCCCGTGGTGAATCTTCTCCACCGCCATCGCATTGCGGAAGGAGGCTAGTGCAGGCCGATTGCCTTCGGCCTCGGCCTCTTCGACGAACTTCGGGTACATCTCGGCGAATTCATAATGCTCGCCGGCGATGGCCTCCTGGAGGTTGGTCTTGGTGTCGCCGATTCCGCCCATCACGCGCAGGTGGGCATGGGCGTGGATGGTCTCGGCGGCGGCCACGGCACGGAACAGCTTGGCGATCTGCGGCTTTCCTTCAGCCTCGGCCTTGGCAGCAAAGGCAAGGTATTTGCGGTTGGCCTGGCTTTCGCCGGCAAAGGCGGCCTGAAGATTATCTTGGGTCGACATGGTATGCTCCTTCTTCCCGAAGCGATTTGAAGACTGGCTTGAAACGCGCAAGATAGCAGCTTGGCATGCCACGCGGCAACCCCACGCGGGAGAGTTGCCTCCCGGGGGGATCGGACTACAATGGACACTTGCCGTTGGGGGCCCGACGACCAGTGGAACGAGGGTGATCCGCCGGCCGACGCCCCATAACGGTCTCGCCAAAAAAAGTACCCACCGGCCGGGCTCGAGCCCGTCTTCCTCTGTGACCACGAGGGTGATCGTGATGCGTGTTGCCGCCCTTCTCGCCGTGCTCCTTCTCTGCCTGACCGAGGTGCCTGGTCTTGCCGCCGAAGGGGCCTGGAACCTGGTCTCGAACCCGGGATTTGAACGCGGGACGAGCGGCTGGGATGCCGCGTGGGAGAAGCCGGGCGCCCGGGTTGTGGAGGACCCGCAAGGGGCCCACTCGGGCAGTCGTTACCTGGAACTCAAGGCGGAAAACGGCAACCTGAGTGTCGACAGCGATCCAAGCTACGTGACGTGGGACTTCGACCTCCAGCAGCGGCATGTTGTCTCGGCCTACGTCTCCAAGCTCGACTTGAAACGGGGCGATTTCGGCCTGCGGTTCTACTGCTACGATGCCGAGGGGAAGTATCTGGCGATGCACGGCGCTCGCAGCTTCGGCCCTGGCTCGTCGGGGGACGGCTGGCAGGAGATCCGTGCGGAAATCGGTCCGGGCACCCGCTTCGAGTTCCCGCCGGCCGTGGATCACGTGGTCGTGCGGTTCTCGTTCTGGAGCAAGGAGGGCGACTGCCGGGGGAGTTGCCGGGTGGATGATGTGTGCTTCGGGCCGGTGAATGATGCGGGCGTTCAAAAGGTTCGCACGCTCCGCCGAACGGTCAAAGGGGCCGTCGGGCTGTGGTGCGACCGGGTGCCGGCGGCCAGCGGCGCTTCGGACCCCAGGAGCCTGGCCTCGCGGCTCGAACAGGCCGGGTTCGGCG
>JBDKTH010001189.1:0-3023 GCA_039680305.1 Thermoguttaceae bacterium
CCTTATCGTCCCAGCTTTCCCCGGCTAGTCGCTGGCGTGCAGCCGCCTGACTGGTCGGCAGCCCCTCGGCCAGTCGCCGACGGACGGCTTCGGAGAACTCCTCGGGGGTTCGAGCCAAGTCCAACGCATCTGCCCAGACACGATTGGCTGGCAGGTCGCGAACGACGGCCGGTTTGCCGCTGGCCAGGTATTCCTTGAGCTTCAAGGGTTGAGACTCTTGCAGTCCAGGGCCATCCAGGTAAGGCATAATCAGCACGGAGGCTTCCTTCGCCAGTGCTGGCAGTTGTTCATAGGGCACCTTAGGCTTCCAGACAACGCGAGGGATCGTCAGAAGCGACGGATCGGCGTCGGTGCGTGGCCCCACGAGGACGATGGTTCCTCGTGACAGGTCGGCGGCTAAGCGGCGGAGAAAACTCAAGTCCATCTGCCAATCCACGGAACCCCAGAACAAAACCACGGGGCGTTCGATTCCATCCAGAATCGTCGCCGTTGCAGAGAGGCCCTTCTGCCAGAGTCCCAGGTCGACCCCATGGGTCAGAAGGAATGAATTCCGCCCTCTCTCGGCGAGTCGCTCTTGCAGTCGCTCACTGGCTGCGATCAAGACGTCGCCACGCCGAACCATCTGTTCTTCCATCTTCTCAATGGTCGCTTGGTCCAACCCTGGCCATCTGCTGAAGTCATCGACACAATAATAGACCCAGTGGTGCACCGGCAGACGGTCAATCAAATCGGCGACGATAGGAACGGTGGTGATTGCCACGACAGGCCCCGGCGATTGAACAATCAGAGGGGCAAGCTGCTTCTCCAGAAGAAGACGGTTTACCCCCCGGCCGAAATGTCCCCTGAACCAGGGCCACATTTTCGGATCGACCACGCGAGGATTCCCCTGCGGTCTTTCCAGCATACGACCCGGCCGAACCCACCTTCCAAGTTTCTCTGCCACACGAACCGCCGTCACTCGATCAACGGTCGGCGGCCGCATCCCGATTGTGTTTACCCAGCAGACCTGGTAGCAATGCAGCAGTCTGCGGATCAGGTGCTGGCAACTGGAGGGATGCCGCCCCCAATCATCCGAGAAGACCAGCAGGCTCGGTTGTCCGTCGTGGGGAGTCTCAGGCATGGAGCATTTCCTCAAAGGTTCGTTCATAGGCGGCATGCATTTCCCGTTGAGAGAACTCCCCCCGGGCACGCTTCTGCGCCTGTCGCCCCATGCTCTCCCGAAGCCTGGAATCGCTCATCACACGAAGCACGACCTCGGCCAACGCGGCGTCGTCGCCGCTGGGAGCCAGCCAGCCCGTGACGCCGTGTTCCACCACTTCCCCCACGCCGCCGACGTCGGTCGCCACCACGGGAAGCCCGGCGGCCATCGCCTCGATGAGCGTGACGGGAATCCCCTCGCTGACGCTCGTCAGCAGAAACAGGTCGGACGCCTGGAGCAGGTCGGCCACGTCGCTACGCAGCCCGAGCAGCGAGACGTGCGGCCCAACGCCTCGCGCCGCGATTTCCGCCTCGATTCGCGACCGCTCCGCCCCTTCCCCCACGAGCAGCAGACGTGCGTTGGCCCGCTGCGAGGCCACACGCTGGATCGTGCGAATGGCCGTGGCGTGGTCCTTGAGCGGATCGAGCCGGGCGACTTGAACGATCAGCCACTGATCGGCGTCAAAACCGAGCCGCTTGCGTAGCGTCGCCCGATCCTCCGACCCACGGTCGAAGGCCGAGAAGTCTACGCCGTTGTAGATCCGCTCGATCCGGTTCTCTGCGATTCCTTCGTTCTCCACCAGGGCCCGGCGAACCGCCTCGCCGACGGCCACGACGCGATCGCCCCGCCGAAGCATGAGCCGGTTGAACAGGATTCGCTTGCGCCGGGGATAGTCGGGGAAGCTGCGGCCATGCTCGGTAAACAGCACCGGCGGCCGGCGCCGCAGTCCCCGAGCGGCCAGGGCGTAGAAGAACGGGGTGTACTGATGGGCGTGGACCAGGGCCACCTGCTCGCGCTGCCAAAACCGCCGGAGTCGCTGCATGCAACCGAAGTCGATCCCCGGATGCCGCTCGAGCACCTCGACCACGAACCCCTCGCGTCGCAACTCTTCGCCAAGCGAGCCCAATTGATCGAGGCAGGCAAACACGAACCGATACCGGCCGCGCAGCCGCCGGACCAGCCGTGCGGCGAGCACTTCCGCCCCGCCCACGGTGAGACTGTGCAAAAGCTGGCAGATTGCCGGTTGCGAGTTCACTGCGTCGTGTCTGGCTGCAACACGCTCCGTTTAGCCCCGGCACTTGTGCCGGGCGTTCCCCTCAGAACTCCCACAGCGACGGCACTTCCGGCCCCGGAACGTTGAACCACTCGTAGAGCGAGGGGATGTGCACGAACATCAGCACGCTGAACACTACCACACAGAGGACCAGGTAGAGCATCAGCCCGCGCTCGCGATACAGATGCTCGGGGGCCTGAGCTGCGCTGTCCTTTTTCAAAGTCACGTGCATGTAGTAGCTGAAGAATCCGGCGATCAACGGGATGCTCAAGATCAGTTCCAGGTGGTAACGGATGATGAACACGCCCAGAAACAGGGCCGCGGCGGTGGCATAGAAGAACATGCTCACCAACAGCTTGCTGTCGTCGTAATAGCGGAACGAGCTGCGATAGGCCCCGGCCACCTGAGCCTCGCCGATCGAGCGATACTCGGCAAACCGCTTGCTGGCCATAAAGAACGCGCCGGCCATCCAGTAGGAAATCACCAGCGACATCGGTGGAACCTCGGCGGCGGTCACGGCGAACCAGCCCAACAACAGCCGAAGGGGGTTGTTGACCGATTCCGAGAGGACATCGACGTAGGGATGCTCCTTGCTGCGGACCGGCGGTACATTGTAGACCAGCCCCATGATCCACAACGCCAAGGCGGCTCCGAAGAAGGGCCGGTTCACCGCCCACGCCAATCCCAGGCCGATCGCCCCCACCACCAGCCACTCCGCGTAGGCAACCGGCAGACGCACCCGGCCAGACGGGATCGGACGATGGCGTTTGA
>JBDKTH010000003.1:0-7928 GCA_039680305.1 Thermoguttaceae bacterium
CCGAGGGTCGGCGACCGGGAGCAGGCAGGGATCGGGCGGATAGATCGACGGGCCGAGGAAATGCAGCCCCACCTTGAACCCCGCTTCCTTGAACCGCCGGATCGTCCGGGCCAGACCTTCGAGCCCGTCCGGGAAGTGATCGCGGTTGACCTCGTAATGGCCGGTGGAGTGGCACCACGACTCCTGACCGATGAGGATCAGGTCGAACCCGCCCCGCTTGGCGATGGCCAGGGCTTCGTCAAATTGCGACTCGCGGAAGCTCGTCAGGAAGAAGTAGGAACGGTTGATCCAGGGGGAGGTCTTGTTCCACATCCCGCCGAGCCGCGGGCTGGGCACTCCGGCCGCCGTCTCAAACCGGGTGATCGTGTCGAACAGGTCCGCCCGGGGGCAGGCGATCACGCCGAACGCGGCCGGTTCCAATCTGTGCTTGGCCACAGTCTCCACGCTGAGCGTCTTGGCCAGCGGTGCCCAGAGCGGGCAGTCGCGGGCCTCAAAATCCTCCAGCACGATGGCCTCTTCGCGGCCCTGGCGATCGACGACCGCCTCGACCTGATCGATCAGGCAACTGACGGTCGACGAGGGGGGCAGGCTGTTGTAGTAGAAGTTCACCGCGGCCACGTTGGCGTAGTTGAGCGTGTTGATCGGGCTTTCGGTCACGTTCACCTGATGCCAACCCTGGAAATCGATCTTGATGTAGGTGTCGCGATAGCCCCCGCGGCCATCGGCAAGCTGGATCTTGATGTGTTCCCCTTTGCCGTCGCCGTGGATCCAGGCACGAATCGCCTTGCAGCCGGTCAGATCGAGCGGTCTTGGAAACTGCTTGCCCTGAACGCTCCAGCCGCCGGACTGGGCGGAGCTCGTGGCCGTGAAGCGGGCGGCTGCGCTGCCCACCTTGGCGCCCTCGCGGGCCTCGACGAACTCATGCCGGCAGCCGGGCCGATCGCCACTGGTCCCGACAGACGAATCGGAGTACGCACGCACGTTCACATCGGCGGCCATGACGGCCACGGCCTGAGTGTCGGAGAGGCCGGCATTCAGGGTGCCTGAGATCTTGGCGCCGGGCGGGGTCGCCAGACTGAACAGCCGGAAACGCTGGACGTCCTCTTGTGTCGTCAACTTGATGAGGCGAAAGACGACGAAATCACGATCGGGCTGGACCAAGAGTTCCGCACGCGAGCCGCCGGCAAAGACCACAGTGAGCTTGTCGCCGGCAAGGCTGACCGACTCGGGCAGCCGCCGCCCGCTGGCGGTTTCCAGGCAGAACGCCGGTTGTCCGCAGGCGGGCCAGGCCTGACCATCGGCGAAACGCAACGCGCCGGCCACGCCCTGCGCGTCGAGCGTCAGCCTGGCCGTGCCGAGGTCGATGGTTGTGTCGGCCTGACACCATGATCCAAGCAGACACAACGAGGCGGCCAACGCGACCGCCAATTGGGCCAGGGACTTGACACGTCGAAAAGGGAACGCACGTCTCATGGTGGGTCATCCCGTGGGGCTTGCAGGAGGATGCTCGACTACTACGGTAACGTCGCGACCGTTGGGCCGCAAGCGGTTTGGGGGCCGGCGATACGCCGACACCCCACGTGAAATCTAGTCCCTGCCGAGAAACGTGCAATGGGAATCTGCGTCGAACGGCTTAAGGGTTTGCGTCACGGGTGGGCCGCGCAATGCGGTGCTGCTGATTCAGCCTCTCACTTGCAGCGGCTCTTGCCCAGGATCCGACTGGCGGAGGCGACGCCAAGCTTGACGAGAATTCGACCGGAATGGACCGCCTGCTGCCAGAGTCGCTGCCAGTATTCTTCCTGATGATACTCCCGCAGGCAGCGGAGATACCTGACCCGCTGGGCCTCGGTGGCGGATTGGAGAATGGCCGGGGCGAGCCCTTCCTCGACGTTGTACCACTGCTCGGGCTTGAGGCACACGGGGACCACCGGCTCATCGTCGCTGAGCCCCAGGTCCTGGGCCACCGCGGTCACTGCATCGGCCATGTTGCGGGCCTTCACGCTGGTCGGCTGGGCCAGGTCATACGGCGGATTCCACTCGGCAAATGGCCGCAGCTGGTCGATGTGGGTCAGGACACTGACTACCGGAGGCATGATCCGGTCCGGATCGCTCTGGTAGAAGCGGCGAACGGCGTCCAGAAGTCGGCGGTCGGCGTCGCGCGACGCGGATTGGGCGGAGCAGACCATCAGCACCAGGTCGCACTGGAGAATCTGCTGCTTCGCCTCGTCAAAGCCCTCGCTCCGCTGGTCTCCTGCGTAACCGGCCGTGTCGAGGATGATCGCCTGCGGAATCCCTTGGCGATTGAGGACGTAGGGTTCGACGTTGCGAGTGCGGGGAACCACATCGACGGCGGCCCGGGTCTCGCCAAACAGGGCGTTGATCAGGCTCGACTTACCCGCCTTCACCTGGCCGAGCACGAGAATCCGCAGCGGTTCCTCGGCCAACTGCTCCTGCTGGGCCTCGGCCTGCCGGGCATCCTGCTGCGACCGTCGAGTCTGGTAGCTGTCGACCTGGACGTCATCGAGCACGAGATGGCCGCTGTAAAGCTGGATGGCGTAGTAGCCGGCCTTGCGCACGCAAAAGCCCCAGGCCCATCGCTTGACTTCGTCGCCCGAGACGCCCGCCAGACCGCCATTGGCCGCATCTCGCACTTCTCGCAACAAGCCGGCGACCGGGTTCAGGCCGAAGATGAGGATCTTGTAGACGAGGTAGAAGTGCTGGCTGAGCGTGGCCCAACGGCCCAGCCGTCGCAGGTCGTTGAGCGTGAGGATGTGAGACCCGGGAACACGCGAGGCGAACGTCTCGCGGAGGTCGTGGGCCACCAGTTCCACGATGCGCAGGACGTGCGGCGCGGGGATTTCCAGCACGGCGAGGCTGGAGTTGGGATGATAGTGTCTGGCCACGGTCTCCAGCACCTCGCGCAGGACCTCCCAGATCCGCTCCGGACGATCGACCGGCGGGTTTTCCTGCTGGATCCGCAGGGCCAGCGATTCCACTTGTTTCCACGCCTCTTGTCCGGAGGCGGGCCAGGCTTCGCCCGGCCGGATCGTGGCGGTCAGGATCTCTTGGGGACGCAGCCATCGCGCCAAGACCCAGCCGGCCACGGTGCAGACGGCCGATATGCCCAGCCACTCCCAGAGCATTCCATACTGAAAGAGCCAGATCGACCCGACCGTGAACAACACGAGGTAGGGGATCGAGAGGAGCGTCAAGACGAGCGTCCACCAGAGCTTCAGATGCTTCACGTCTTTGGCTCCTGCTTCCGGGCGAGGTGGGCCGGATACTCCTTCAATCGATGCCGGCCTTCTTCGTATTCCTGCTCGTAGAGGCTGCGCAAGGTGGCCGGATCGGCAGCGCCGCCATCCTGGACATAGCCGAAATAGGCACAGAGGGTGCAGCCCAGCGCGTAAGTGCTGGCGGCGGCGAACAGGGCCGCCACGGCAGTGCCTACCCCGGGTATCAGTTTGAAGACTTCCCGGCCACCCATGCGTGCGGCAAAACCGATCCCCAAGGTGCTGGCGATCTCGGCGAAACGCGGCGGCGTCAATTGTTGACCATAGATCGAGGCGATGCTGTGAAACATCTTGGCTTGAATGGCCAGCACGAGCGGGATGTCGACCAGCGGCACAGGCATCCCTGCAGCGGCGCCGGCCGCGGCGGCGTAGGATACGATGTGGGGGTGCGCTGTGCGGAAGTAGATGTCGCGAAGCGGTCGTCGCTGGTCGTGGAGCATCGCACGCAGGCCAAGCGGCACGGCGTCTTCGAGGGCCGCCCAGAGCGCATCGAGTCCATAATGCTCGGGCTCGTAGCCGTCTTCCGCGAGCGTGAAGTCGACCGGCACGAAGCGGGCCCGGTAGTCGGCAAACAGTTCCCGCTGGCTGGCGAGCGAGCGAGCAATATCCTTCGGCACGCTGGCCGGATACGGGAACTCGGCGTAGGGGTAGGGGAGGGCGTGGGCCGACGTGCGACTCGGATAGCCTTCATGAAGGGCCGTTTGCACGACGATCAGGGGCCAGTTCGGATGGGCCTTGAGGATCGCCCGGAGCGGGGCGAGGACGCATGCCTGGGCGTGGTCCATGGCCTTCATCACCACGATCAGGCAGTGGGCCTGGCCTTCGAGCACGCGCAGGTCGTCGCTCGGGTCGTAGTCGATCTCGCCCAGCCCCCGGGTGTCGAGGAATTGGAGGAAGAAGTCGTTTTCGCTGGGAAAGGGATAGAGTTGGGCCGTGCGCGTGCAGGGTCGGAACCCGCTGCCGATTTCGGCGCGACTGCTGCCGGTGAGCGCGCGGATAATCGACGTCTTTCCTGACTGGGCTTTGCCGAGCAGCCAGAAGACCGGCTTGGGCAACTCTTGCCGCAAGTGCTGCAATCGTTGCTGGAGTTCCTCCTCGCTCACCTTGGGAGCACGGATCTTTCCCCAGAGACTGCTCAAAACCTTCCTCGAAACCTGCATCAGCGGGTAGACTCCTCGGTCGGCTCGACGTGGATCACGACGCGGCCGATGTTGGCCACCTTGGCACGCAGGTAGTCCTCCAGGCGAAGGGTCAGGTCGTGAGCCACGGTGATGGCGGTGGAAGGGGGCAGGGCGCAGTGGAAAGAAACGGCCAGTTCGCCGCCGACCTCGACCACCTTTACGTCGTGAGGCTCGACCGCCAGACGTTCGGTCGTGAGGAACTCCTGGATCGCCCCTCGGACCGGCTCCGTGTTGGCCGGCCGGCTTTTCTTGGTCGCCACAACCTCGCCGGTCGGCTCGATGTGGGTGACGACGCGGGCCAGCGCAGGAACCATCTGATAGAGTCTCTCTTCGAACTGGCTGACCTGGCGATGGGCCTCTTCCAGGCTCAAGTGTTCGTCGACCTCCATGTGGAGTTCGAGCGATCGCAGGTCGCCGTGGTGGTAGATTCGCAGCGCGTGGGCTCCCATGCCGAGCCGTGCCGCCAATAGCCGGACGGTCGTCGTCAGGTCTTCCTGCTCCGGCGTCATCGGTTCGACGTGTACGACCACGTCGGCTTCGGGCACGACCGACCGAATCGCGGCTTCCGCCTGGCTGGCGATGTCGTGGGCGTTCTCGAAGGCAGCCGCGCGATTCACCGTGAGCGTCACGTCGGCGAACGTCTCCGGCCCGCTGCGCCGCAGGCGAACCTGGGTCACGTCTTGCACGCCCGGCACAGCGCCCGCCGCCCGGGTTACCTCTTCCTGGAGATGCTGGGGCACACGGTCCAACAGGTCGTCAATCGAACGCCGGCCGAGTTGAATGCTGACCCAAATGACAATCATGGCCACGCCGAGCGCCGCCACAGCGTCGGCCTGGTGCAGCCATGGCAGGTTCAGCCGTTCGGCCACCAGTACGCCCACCAGCCCGAGCAGGACCACGCACGACGACCAGATGTCGGTGGAAAAGTGCAGCGCGTCGGCCTCCAGCGCCTGGCTCTTGTGTTTCTGGGCGGCGTGCCTCAGGGCGCGAGAGCGGGAAAAGTCGACGACGATGGAAAGGAAGATCACGAGGAACGCCCAGATGCTGGCGTCGACTTCCACGGTTTCACGGAAGAAAAGTCTCGCGATCGCCTCGTGGACGATCCACACGCAGGTGGCCAGGAGGAGGAATGTCTGAAACAGGGCCGAGAGATTTTCGAACTTCCCGTGGCCGTAGGTGTGGTCCCGATCGGCCGGCTGTCCGGAGATTCGGACCGCCCAGAAGGTCACGCCCGCGGCCACCAAGTCGAGCCCGGAATGGGCGGCCTCGGAGAGGATGCCCAAGCTGTTCGTGGCGAAGCCGACGACGATCTTCAGGGACGTCAAAAGCAGCGCAGCCGCCAGCGAAGACAGAGCAACGACGCGCTTTTCGCGATCGGCGATGGCCCGTGGATCGGCGGTCGAACAATTGGACATCGGGTGTACTGGCACCTCTCCCCTGTTGCTCCCCCAACGATCACTGGAGCACTGGCGAAGCTCTCTGCACAGCCACGTCCGTTGTGCAGTTCCCTCCTGCATGTGGCACGGGGCCCCAAGACACCGGTCTTTCGAGGAGCAAGACAATCTCCAAGTATACCCCTTGCGTCCCGAGCGTTTCAACGCCCCGCGACCCACCTACGCGTGGGGTTAAACGGTGGCCAGTTGCACCCGGGCTCCAACCAGGCGATGGGCGAGCAGCTTGACGACCTGTTCCAACAGCCGGGCGCCGAGTTCCGGATCGGCCACGCAGAGCTTGCGGAGATCCGCGGCAGGGATGGCGATCAGGCGGGTCTCCTTGGTCGTGGTCCCAATGCCTGTGGTTCGATAGGGCTCGACCAAGGCCGACCAGACGAGCAGATCGCCGTCCACCAGGGTATCGACGACCCGTTGCTCTCCGTTGCCCAGCGTGTAGGAGATGTTGACTTCGCCTTGGATGATCACGTACAGGTGGTCGGCTGGGTCATGTTCGTAAAACATGGTCTCGCCCGCGGGCACCCGCCTTTCCGCGGCCATCATGGCCACCTGCTTGAGGCTCGTGTCGCTGATCGAGGCAAAAAACGGATAGCGACGCAGCAGTTCAGGGGAAACCATGTCGACGCCTCCTCAGATTAGGTTGCAGACTTTTCGGGCACCTTCCCTGCCACCATATATACCGAATCCCCCCTCAAGCTATCAAGCACCCCGAAGTGGCGGGCATTCGCGGCGGCAGATATCAAGCTTGCCTATCGATCATTCTATGGGCCTTCTCCAGCAGTCATCTCACAGCCAAAACCACAACAGGAGATGGCCAGCGTGGCGAACATTTGTTTGCCAGAGCTTCCACTCGCTTGAGTGGGAGAATTGTGCACAGCCCCACGTGGTGTGTTGCACATTTTCGGACGCGGAGCAAATCCACAAAAGCAAGAAACCCTGCCAATTCCGTCCGACCGCCAAATCGTAAGTGATATAACACCAAAGGGTGGGCGTGTTGCATAATTCCCTTCCTTTCCCTGCTTTGTGGTGGATAACGCTGCCCTCAATAGAACTTGCAGGGGGGACGTTGAACGTGGCGGCCTTCCCAGAGGTTCGAAGGATGGCAAGAAAAGCAGCGGGCCGGCGAAGTGTATACCTGCTTGGCAGCCCCCATTCCAATGGACAGGGCGCACGGCGATCGGAGGACCTTCTTCAACAGTCGTATTGTCAAGGATCAATAGGGCGAGCGTTTCAGCTGCCACGACCAAGCCTAGCAGATCAGCTGGCCCGATTTCAACCCTTCTTGAGCCACACGCAACCGACTACCTCGTGAGCACCTGGCGGAAAAAGGCGAGCAGGCGATCGGCATGGGCATCAAAGGTGAACTCGTGCCGTTTGCGCCAGACGTTGGCTTGGATCGCAGCCAGCCGCTCGTGCTCGCGTAGCTGGACGCCGAGTTCTTCCATCGTCGTAAAGAAAAGCCCGAGGTCGTGCTCGCGCACGAGCGACTGCGTGGCCACGAGCGAGCCGGTGTTATCGCGTTGCAGCAGCGGCAGTCCGGCCGCCACGAGCGTCGAGATTCGGGCCGGGTAGTTCAGGTCATCCCAATCCGCGCGCCGGAGATCGCCTTGGTTCTTGCTCGAAAAGAAATGGAGCCAGCCGGCATCGTAGCGGGAGAATTCGCGGACCCAGTCCTTCTGGTCGATATGGGCATGCAGATGGAGATGGCCGTTGGCCATGCCCTGGGCCTTTTCGATCCAAGTGCGCCATTGGCCGTGCATGAAGTCGCCATAGAAGTGGACGTGAACGCCCGCGCCGGCCAGTTCGGCGACCGTCTCGGGGTGCAGCCCGATCGGCCGGCCGGGAACCACGGTGTGGAGCTCGCCATCGGTCGCGGAGAGTCGGGGAGCCACATCGTCGGTGAACCACTCCCGTTTCGGCAGGTCGCCGTCGAGCACCATCGCGGGCCCATTCCTGACACCGGGGATGATTGTCTGGAACCAGTCACGCATCTCGGGGCTGGA
>JBDKTH010000422.1:0-2237 GCA_039680305.1 Thermoguttaceae bacterium
CCTGGGCGTGTGTGCCAGGCAAAGGCCGCTTCGATCGCGACGGGAAGTATGGAACGGCGAGAAAAAAGCTCGGTCTTCATGCGTACTCCTCGCCCGTCGGGCTGCCCTGGAACCATTACTATTCTACATTTGTCGGAATTCCACCATGGTGAGGGGCTGGGCTTTCCCCACATTGCCGTTTCCACGCCTATCCCGCGTCGAACGGCCGGATCGGCAAGGAGCGGCCGGTTCTGCGGGTCGGTGCGGCAGAAACTGCGCGTCGCGGGCCTGGGACGTGTCGAAAACGGCCGGTCGCTGCGTGACGCGTCGGTGGAAGGTAACTGACGGTGTGCCAGGTAGTTACGGCGAGTATTGGCCTTCCGGGGACAATCTGGGACGCCAATGGCACGCCGGTTGCTAAAAGACGGTCGCCTAAGTGCTGTGCAGTCGCACGGCGGGTTGCCAGGGGTGGCAAGACTTCGGATCGACGTGAGGCACGGATGCCATACGGGCTCTACATCTCGGCGGAAGGCGCACACGCTCAAAGCAAACGGCTGGAGGTCATTGCCAACAATTTGGCCAATGTCGACACCGTGGGCTTCAAGCGCGATCTGGCGATCTTCCAAGCCCGCTACGCTGAACAGACCCAACGCGGCGGGGACTTTGCCGGGTCGGGGTCGATCAACGACCTGGGCGGCGGGATCCACGTGCGTGAGACAAAGACCGATTTCTCCCCCGGCCCGCTGAAGCACACCGACGTCCCCACCGACATCGCGATCGACGGCGACGGCTTCTTCGTCGTCGAGAAAGACAACCAGCAGTACCTGACCCGGGCCGGCAATTTCCGCCTCACCGAGCGCGGCGAACTGGTGACGACGCAGGGGTATCCGGTGCTCAACGAATCGGGCACGCCGATCGTCATCGACCGGAATGCCCGCTGGGAGCTTTCGCAAAAGGGCGAGATCCGCCAGCGCGGCCAGGTGCAGAGCCTGGCGGTGGTCCAGCCCAAGTCGCTGGGCGATCTGGCCAAAACCGGCGAAAACTTCTTCCGCCCCCTGGCCGATGTCGAGCCCGTGGCGGCCGAGAAGCGGCGGGTGGTCAGCGGCTACCTCGAACAATCCCAGGTCCAACCGACCATGGAAATGATGGACCTGATCGAGACCTCGCGCGCCGTGGAGGCCAACCTCAACATGATGCAGACCC
Source organism: Thermoguttaceae bacterium (assembly GCA_039680305.1). GTDB lineage: Bacteria > Planctomycetota > Planctomycetia > Pirellulales > Thermoguttaceae > JBDKTH01. The sequence goes on from JBDKTH010000422.1 coordinate 1,183, forward strand.
AAGACCAGATGCTCTCCGGACTCTTCGGCCGGTTGCTCCGTGCATAGCCCAGGAATTCCCCCTCTTCGTTCAGTCTTCTCCTCGGATACGGAACCACACGACCCATGACCGTTCAAGCGCTTTACTCGGCCGCCACCGGGATGACCTCGATGGAAACCAAGTTGGATGTGATCTCCAACAACTTGGCGAATATCGAGACGACCGGTTTCAAACGGATGCGGGCCAATTTCGAGGACCTCTTCTATCGCCAAGAGAAACTCCCCGGCGCCCAGGACTCGGCCGGCCAGTACACGGCCGTGGGGACCGCCGTCGGCCTCGGCTCGCGCGTCCAGAGCACCCAGGCGGAGTTCAAGCAAGGGGCCTTCCAGCAGACCGGCCGGAAACTCGACGTGGCCATCGAAGGCCAGGGGTTTTTCCAGGTCGTCGATCCGACCGGCGAAATCTACTACACCCGGGCCGGCAACTTCTCGATCAACGCCAATGGGGACCTGGTCATCGGATCGGCCAGCACCGGCCGCTTGTTGGAACCGGCGATCCAGATCCCCAGCGATGCGACCGACATCTCGATCGGCGCGGACGGCCGGGTTTCGGTCCAGCAACCCAACAACGAGCAACTCACCGAGGTCGGCCAAATCGAGCTGGTCACCTTCATCAACCCGGAAGGCCTGCTGCGGCTCGGCGAAAACCTCTATTCCCAGACCGACGCCTCGGGAACGCCGACCCAGGGCACGCCGGGCCAGGAGGGGATCGGCGTCTTGCGGCAAAGCTCGCTAGAGGCCTCGAACGTCGAGCCGGTGCAAGAGCTGATCGATCTGATCACCACGCAACGGTCGTTCGAGTTGAACTCCCAAGCGAGCCAGGCCGGCGACCAGATCATGCAGCTGGTCGCCAACCTGCGGCGGTAGGCAGAAGATGGTAGGTAGCAGGCAGTCGGTGGAGCGAATCATGAGACGCGGTTGGGTTCAAGGTCGATCGAAAAGCTGGATTGGGGCGGGCTTGGTGGGGCTGGCGTGCCTGGGGTTCGCCGTGGCCGCACCGGCGGCCGAACTGCAACT
>JBDKTH010001220.1:0-4684 GCA_039680305.1 Thermoguttaceae bacterium
AACGCGACGACATCCCCGCCTGGCTAAAGGCCGGGCCCGACGTCCACGTGGTATGTGTGCGCACCTACGACTCGCAGCGGACCTGCACCGGCTCCTACTATCCCAAGCTCCTGGAGCATCTCCGCACGTTCCGCGACAAGCTCGACGGCCCGGTGGTGGCCATGCTCGCCGGCTGGGAAAACCATCGCCGCTGGACCGGCGGCGACTACTTCCCCATCTTCGACGAACCCCAGGCCCGGACGGTCATCAGTCAACTCGCCCAGGATGGTTTTCGGCCGTTCTTCTACCTGTCCGGCCTCTTCTTCACCTACTGGAACGAAGGCCGCGACGGCGGCGAAATCCCGGCCGCCCAGAAGTATTCGGCCGCCTACGTCATCGACGAGAAGACCGGCAAGCCCAAAGAGTACGTGTTGAATGAGTCCAACCCGTCGGGCGATTGGAAACGGCATTCCTACCAGTTCTGCGTGGGTGCGCCCGAGACCAAGGAGTTCTTCTGCCACGTGGTCGACCAGGCCCAGGCCCTGGGCATCAATGTGCTGCAGATGGATCAGACGGTCTCGGGGGCCGGCGACGCCTGTGCCTCGACCTCGCACCGCCACGCGCCGGGGGCGGGCCGCTACCAGAGCCAGGCCTTCTGGGATCTGCTCGACGCGCTGCGCGAGCGTGGCAAACGCCGCTCGGCCGACTTTGCCCTCTTGCACGAAGAGCCGCACGAGCAGTTGATTCCCCATCTCGACGGCTTCCACGTGCGCGAGTATTACGAGAAGCGGTGGTACCGCGCCCAGCCCGGCGCGATCGGCATCCCGCTGTTCTCCTACCTCTACCACGAATACTCGCTGGGCTATGGCGGCGACAGTGCCGGGCTGAGCAAGCAAAACAGCCGCTGGAACGTGCGCACGCATGCGATGAACCTGGTCGCCGGACGCACGCCGGGCGGCGCGATCTGGTCGTCGCACGCCAGCATGTCCGAGGCCCATCCCGACCAGATCGCCATCCTTCGCAACCACAGCCGCCTGCTGAAAACCCGGGCAAAGGACTTCCTGATGCTCGGCCGGATGCTCCACCCCCTGAAGCTTGACGAGCCGACCTTGGCAATCGCTGCCCCGCTCGACAAACACAGCAAGGGCAAGGGCGAGGTCCCCACCCCGGCGATTCTCACCAGCTCCTGGCAATCGTCGGACGGCCGGATCGGCCACCTGTTTGTGAACATTTCCGAGACCAAGCAGCCGCTCAACGTGCGGCTCGACACGCGAAACGTGCCGGCCCGCGGATCGTACGACGTGGAGCTTTACGAATCCAAAGATCGCTCGTCGTTCCAGCCGCTCTGGCAGGGCGTGCAACTGCCCAAGGAGTTCGCCCGGGAACTGGCCCCGATGGAGGTCGTGTTTCTCGAACTACGCGAGGCACGTTAGCTGTAACGAACGTCGACGTGAAGATCGCTTGTGGCGAAACTGAACGAAATGGGTGGCATGCCGTCACGGAGCGCAGCGACGGGTCGGCATGTTTCTCTGGGCTGGAAGATGCCGACCCACGGCTGCGCCGTGTGACGGCATGCCACCCAGCCCGCGACGGGTTGGCTTGTCGAAATGCGACAGCTTTCGACGGCGATGCCGCAATCGGCGGAAAACGGCCCATTGAACCGCCCCCGCGCGGCGAGGATACTGGGACCAGTGGTGTTCGGCGGGCAACAATCCATCCGGGATACGCATCAACCGCACGACGATTCCCGCAAACCCCGGAACAACCAAACACAAAGGGCATGGCCATGACCAACGTCAATCGTCGCGAGTTCCTGGACTGTTCGAAAAAGACGCTTCTGCAACTGGCCGCCGGGGCGACGCTTCTTAGTCAGGCTCAGCCGAGCGGGGCCGCCGACGAGCCCCGCAAGAAACGCCCGGAAGTGATGGCCGTCTATTACCCGCATTGGCACAACTACGACCACGGCAGTTCCTGGAAAGGCGAAGGCTGGACCGAATGGGAGGGCGTCAAGGCGGCCGTCTCGCGATTCCCGGGACACCACCAACCGCTCAAGCCGTCGTGGGGCTACTTTGACGAAAGCGACCCCAAGTGGGCGGAACGTGAAATCGACCTGGCCGTCTCGCACGGCATCGATGTGTTTCTCTACGACTGGTACTGGCACAGCGGGGTGAGGTGCATGGAAGAAGCCTTGGAGCAGGGCTTCCTCCGGGCCCCGAATCGCGACCGGATGAAGTTCGCCCTGATGTGGGCCAACCACGACCGTCGCGACCAGTTCTGCCCGGTATTCGGCAAGGATCGCACGGTATGGCTTCCGTCACGCCATTCGCCGCGCGACACGAATCGGGTGATGGACTACTGCATCGAGCATTACTTTCGCCAGCCCAACTATTGGCGTGTGGAGGGCGGCCTGTTCTTCAGCCTCTTTGAGGCGACCCGATTCGTCAAGGAACTGGGCGGGCCGGAACCGACCCGCAAGCTGTTCGCCCAGATCGACGCCCGGTTGCGTCAGGCCAACCTCCCTCCGATGCATTGGAACGGAATGGTGGCGACTCCCCAGGCGGCGGCAATCCTCAAGGAGGCCGGATTCCACAGCACCAGCCGATACAACGTGTCGACCGCCCGCAAAGTCCAGCCTGACATGACCGAGCGGTACGAGGATGTCATGGAGGCCCACCGCCAGCACTGGAAGAACATGCAGGCTTCCACGCTGGTCGATGTGCCGGTGGTGACGATGGGGTGGGACGCTTCGCCGCGCTGCCGGCAAGACGTGCCCTGGCCCTTCCCCAAGTCGGCGAAGGGATGGCCCGAATACCCCTATACCCACGTCGTGGTCGGCAACACGCCCGAACGCTTCGAGCAACTCCTGCGCGATGCGGCTCGGCACGTTGAGCAGGATCCGCGACAGCCCTTCGCCGTGTTGCTCAACGCCTGGAACGAATGGACCGAGGGCGGATTCTTGCTTCCCGAGGAGCGTTACGGCACGGGCTATCTGGAGGCCATCAAACGGGTCTTCGGGCAAACTCGGTGACATACGAACAAGAAAAGCAGCAGGCACGCCAGTGGCACCCGGCGACGGGTCGACATGTCTCTCTGGGCTGGAACATGCCGACCCACGGCTGCGCCGTGTGACGGCATGCCACCCTGCCGGGAGACCTCATAGCAACTGGGTTACCGGACTGGACGATCGGATGCCTCCCGCTTGTCCAACTCCGCGAGGATCCTGCGAGCCAACTGCTTGAACTCCTCGGTTTCCGTGGTCGAATCGACCACGGAGGTCAAGTAGGGACGGGAGACCGGGGTGGCGACCGCGCGGAGTGCTTGGAACTCTTGCCTTCGGGTGTAGGCGTTCGTCTCCTCGGGCAACGCCCGCAAAACGCCCTCTTCCACCAGCTTCTTCGCCTCGTCCGTCACTCCGTAGGTCAGGCCCCACGCGGCACGGCCGCTGTTGTTCCAGTCGGGATCGGCGAGTTCCTCGACCAGACGCCGGCAGACCGGAACGCTCTTGGTTCGCATCGTGCTGAGGCCGAAGTAGATCACGTTGTGATGATAACGCGGCTCTCGCGAGAGCTCGATGAGCAACGCGTTGAACTCCGGCGAAGAGTATTGCCCCCACATCGAGCGGATCGTCGCTTCGATCACGCCCGGCTCGGGATCCCGCAGGAGCCGGGTGAGTGCGGGGATGACCACTTGCGAGTGAGCCCCCTGGGCGATCTGAATCAAAGCCGTACCCACGACCTGCCGAACCTGAGGCGACGGATCCTCGGCCAGACGGGCGACGCCGGGCAGATCATCGGCCGTGGCCTCCAGGCCGGGCAGACAACCGAGGGCCAGGCGTCGTAGCTCGGCGTCGTTGGACTTCAGCAGCGGAACGACCAACGGCCGAAAGGGCGTGCGGTCGAATTTCGCGGTCAACGCCCGGCCGAGGGTCGCCAGGGCCGTCTTCTTGTCCTGGTCCGACGCCTCAGAGCCGAGCATCTTTTGCAGCCTCTCGAGAGCCTGACTGCGCACCTGCGGATCGTTGCGCTGCAAGATCGCCTGGGCCAGTTCTGACGAAGCGGCCACGGCCGGCGATCGCACGCTTGGCCGGGACGTGCCCTGCAATTCACCCACGACTTTCGCCACCACTTCCGGATGCTTTTCGGCGAACGTGCGGAAGATCTGCCCGAACACCTCGCGGCGTTTGGGGGCCTCGATCTTGTCGACCCGGCTCGAGAAGAACCGGATCCCCTCTTCGACCTTGCCCGACTTCTCATACTCCTCGGCCAACCGACGGAGGGCCGCCTGAAATACCTCCTCGTTGGCCATGTGGACATCGACGATCGACCGGTACTTGGCCATTGCCGCCTGAACTCCCTCGGCCGTTTGGGGGTGCTTCGCAGCCTGCTCGTAGACCGGTTTGAACGAACCCTCTTCGGCTCGCGCCGCAGCGACGAATGCTGTGCCCCCAACGATTACACCCACCATCAGGCCGCGACGCAACGCGGACGGCAGCCCCGTGCGTGCGACCGTAGAGAAACATTGTCGAAAAGCCATGTGATCCCCTCCTTTACGTCTGATTGATCCCCCACCGCGGCGCGCCGCGGACGCTTGTTCACGCTCTCAGGCGACGTTGTGCCTCCAATATAACGGTGCTGAGGAACTTTTTTCGCAAGGACTGAGCAACGAAGCTGTCAGCGATCAGCACCCAGGGCAAGAAAAGTAGCAG
>JBDKTH010000106.1:0-6072 GCA_039680305.1 Thermoguttaceae bacterium
TGATCGGGACCGTGTTGGGAATCCTGGCCGGGGTGGGCGGGGCGATCCTCCTGACCCGGGGGATGGAAGGTTTGCTCCAGGTTGACCTGCCGCCCGTGCAATTGTCCCTCCGGTCAGTCCTCTTGGGGCTGCTGCTGGGGCTCGGCATTTCCCTGGTCTCGGCCGTATTGCCGGCCTGGGTGGCGTCGCGGATCACGCCGCTCGAAGGGTTGGGAGGAATACCTTCTGGCGACCAGGGCGGCTCGCATCCCTGGCTGACCAGCCTGGGGCTTCTGGCAATCCTCGTGGCCGTGCCGTTGGGCCTGTTGACAGGCCAGGGTTGGTTTACGCCGGAAACCGGAACCTGGGCGATCATGCTCGGGCTGGCCGGGCTGGTGCTCTTGATCCCGGTCATTGCCGGGCCTCTAGTGCGTTCGCTGACACCCCTGGTGCGTCTGGCCGCGGGCCTGGTAGGAGGGCTCGCCTCGCGCCAGGTCCTGCGCCGCCGCACGCGAACCAGCCTGACCGCGGGCGTGTTGTTCGTGGTGATCGTGATGAATGTGGCCATCGGAAACGCGGTCCTCGACAACATCGCCGATATCAACCGGTGGTACCACCAGACGATCGTCGGCGATTTCTTCGTCCGAGCCATGATGCCCGATATGGCCACGGGAACCGCCGCAACCATGTCCGAGGATCTGGCTCCCGAGCTTCAGGCCATTCCGGGCGTCTCCCGCGTGGAAAAAGTCCGCTTCATCAATGCCGAGGTCGCGGGCCTTTCGGTGGTCATCGTGGCACGGTCTTTTGGCGACGAAACCCTGCCGGCGCTTGACCTGGTCGAGGGCGATCCACGCCAGGTTCTCCGCGGGCTGCGCGACGGCCAAGGAGTGATTTCGACGGTCCTCGCGCAGCGGACCGGCCTGAAGATCGGCGATCAGATCACGCTATCGCTACCGCAGGGACGTCGGGAGATCACCATCGTGGGGACTACGAACGAGTACACGGCGGGCGGGCTGGTGGTGTGTCTTGATTTCGGCGTTGCCCAGCGGCTCCTGGACGTCAAAGGCGTGGACGTGTATGTCGTCAAGGTCCAGCCCGGACACCAGGCCGAGGTCGAGCCGGCGTTGCGGACCATCTGCGATCGGGAGGGACTGATGCTACAGTCATTCGCCACGCTCACGCATCATATCGACGGCATGATCAACGGCGTGGTCGGCGGTCTTTGGGTGCTGATGGGCCTGGGGTTCATCGTCGCGGCCTTTGCCGTGGCCAACACGCTGACGATGAACGTGCTGGAGCAGACTCGGGAACTGGGGCTGCTGCGCCTGGTGGCGATGACGCAGCGGCAGGTGCGACGGTTCGTTCTCCTCCAAGGCGTGGTGATCGCCGCAGTGGGACTCGTGCCTGGCACGTTGATCGGGATGCTGGCGGCCTATGGCGTCAACCTGCTGACGTATCCGTACAGCGGCCATCCCGTCGAGTTTGTGTTTCATCCGCAGATCGTGTTCGGTTGCCTGGCGGCCTCGTTCGCGATCGTCCTGTTGGCGGCCTATTTCCCGGCCCGGCGAGCCGCCCGGCTGAACCTCGTCAAGGCGATCCAATATGAGTAGCTTCAGGACCCAGTGGAGGCAGGCGTGATGAGCCAGCGGTTCAGTGAATCGGGAGACAATGCAGCGGTGGGAAGATCGCTGACCACCCGGCCGTCGCGGAGCAGGACGACGCGATCCGCCGCTTTGGCCACCGATAGATCGTGGGTCACGATGACGACCGTTTGCTTCCACTCGTCGACGATGCGGCGGAGGAGTCTGAGGATCTGGGCACTGTTCTCGCTGTCGAGGTTGCCGGTCGGTTCATCGGCAAGGATCGCCGCCGGCTCGATCACCAGGGCTCTCGCCACGGCCACCCGCTGTTGCTCGCCGCCCGACATCGTGCTGGGGTGCTTATCCAGACGGTGGGACATCCCCAGGCTTTCCAACGCGGTCCTCGCTCTGGCGATCGCCATGCGATACGAAACCCCGTCGAGCAACAGGGGCAAGGCGACGTTTTGCAGGGCCGTCAGTGCCGGGAGCAGATTGAACGTCTGGAAGACAAAGCCGATTCGACGACGCCGGAAGCTGGCCAGTGTGGCGTCAACCTGGTGGGCCAGGTCCTGGTCCAGAAAGCGAATCTCGCCTCGGGTCGGGGTATCCATGCCGGCGAGCATGTGCAAGAGGGTGCTCTTGCCGGACCCCGAGGGGCCCATGATCGCCAGGAACTCCCCGGCGCGAACCGCAAGCGAAATTCCACGCAGGGCGTGGACTTGCGATTCCCCTTCGCCGAACACCTTTTCCAGGCCGCTTGCAGAGAATACCAACATGTTCGCCTGCCTCAACATGACTACCATGCAAACCAAGTGCCATTCATCCAAGCTCCTACGCCAGATCCTGAAGCACACAATCCAGGAACGCGTTGGCCAGGGAGGGCGACACCACGCGAGGATCGTGGGTGACCTGGAAATGCAGCCGGCCGCGGTACTGGTTGACCAGCAAGGTGAGCCCGATCGACGACCAGACCGGCCCCGTGTAGAAGACGGTGTCGATCGTCGTGCCGCAATGCGAGTGGCCTGCGGCGTCGAGAGGTCCGAAGTAGGCGTACCAGAGGGAATAGCCGTAACGCAAGAGGTGTTCCACAACCCACTCGATGTAGCGGGGACGCCGGCTGAAGATCGCGGTGGTGCGGAGAGCGCCGAGATCCGTGCCCATGGCAAGCCGCTCGCGCATCTGGTCGTTGAGCAGGCGGAGCAACTGGTCGCGGTCGTGCAACTGGTCCTCGGCGGCGTAGATCGGGACGGCGGAAGTCAGGTTTTGGAAGGTCAGGCTCTCCTGGCTGCGGAGGTCGAGCCCCATGCCGATCCCCGCCACGAAGTGTCGGCGGTTATCCGAGGCCGGTCTGAGTCGATCGATCGCCCGGAAGGCGCTCCCCAACCCGGCCATCGAGAAGCAAGGAAATCCGCAGAGGCTCATGACACGCGAGCGGAGGGCGGCGGTCGCCGGCGGATCGAGGGTGCGGGCAATGATCCGCAGGCTCGCCGTGCCGACAGGTTCCAGGCCGATTGGCGGCAAGGTGGCTGCCCGGCCACGGAGCACATGGGCTTGGAGGTGGATCGCATCGAGGGCCGCCTTGCGCCGCTTTTCGTGCGGGAAACGCTGCAAGTGCTCGAGGATCAGGTTCCGTCGCGCGATCGGCGGGGGCAGAGCGGCGTCGACTTCCGAGAGCCGATCAAGCTCGCGCAAGAGCGAGACCGTCGCCTTGTTGTCCATCAGCACATGATTGTACTGGAGCAGAAGCACATCCTTGCCACCAGGACGGTGAAGGAGGTGAAAGCGGATCGGATCGGCCTGGGCCGGGTCGTACGGGGACGAAAGCAACTGGCCAGCCTGGTCCAGAACGGCTTCCGGGGTGTCCGAAGGGACCGAAGCCTCGCGCAGCGGGCAGACCGCGTCTGGACGGAACCGCCAGTAGGGACGGGCGTCGGCTTTCCCCTGAGGCTCCACCAGCCGCGACGCGAGGACCGGGTAGTGGCGGCAGAGTCGGGCAATCGCCGTACGCAGGGCGTCCGAATCGACCGGGCCTTCGAGCCACACGAGCGTTTGCGTTTCGAGTCCCGGATAGCGCACCCGACGCAGGGCCGTGTCGGCACAGCGCATGGCCCGGTCGATCGGGTTGAGGAGCTGGATATCGCTTCTCATTCGGCATCCTCGGCAGTTTGGGCTTCTCCGGAGGGCAACATTCAGTGGTCCACGTCAAGACCGTTCGCCTCCAACGGTCTCGCGGTGCAGAAGCTTGCCGCTGGCCGTTCGCGGGAGCGAGTCCACCAACTCGATCCGCTCCGGCACCTTGTACGATGCCAGCCGCTGAGCACACCACTGGCGGAGATCGGCCTCCAGGCCGTCTTGGTCCGCGCTCGGAGAGGGCACCACGCGCGCGCAAGGTGTCTCTCCCAGTCGTGGATGACGGCGTGCGAAGACCACGGCCTCGGCGACGGCTGGGTGAGATGCCAGGACGGTTTCGACCTCCTGGGGAAAGAACTTCATCCCCATGACGCTGATCACGTCCTTGGATCGCCCGCGAAGGAACAGGCATCCATCGGCATCCAATTGACCGATGTCGCCGGTGTGAAACCAGCCATCGGGCATGATCTGGTCCTGCGTGCGCCAGGGCTGGTAGTAGGCGTCCAAAAAGCCTTTACCCCGGAACAAGACTTCCCCCAGGCCTCGCCCCAAGCCGATGTCCTTCAACTGCAACTCGTAGGCGGGAAGCAGGCGGCCGACGGAGTTGCTTTTCTCGGCGGCAAAGTCCAGGTTGATGCACGGGAGTCCCACCTCGATGATCCCCAAGGCCTGGGCGATCGGCCGTCCGTAGCGGTCGAGAAAGCGGTGGGCAACGTCGCGATCCAGCGAGGTGGTTGTGGAGATGGCCAGTCGCAGCCCTGGCAGCGGCGGGGCCTGCGCGTAATCGGCCAGCAGGGCACAGTGCGCCGGAGAGGCGTAGAGCAGGGTCGCCCGATGACGGCCCATCGCGGCAACGACCGCTGCCGCGAAATGATTGGACGGAAGGACGATGGTTGCCCCAAAGCTCAAGTAGCTGACAATGGAAACCGTGAAGTGATAGGCCATCGACAACAGCCAGAGCACGCGATCGGCCGGTCCAATCTCCAAGACCTCGTTGGCGGCCTGGATCCGGTCGTGGATCGTCGCATGCGACAGGACGACGCCCTTGGAGGTTCCCGTTGTGCCCGACGTAAAGCGGATGAAGGCCGCCCGGACGCGATCGTATCCGGCCGGCCGCAGGCACGGGCTGCGGACTGGCATGAGGACGATGTTCTCCCCGATGCCGGTCGCCTCACCCCGGCGGAAAGGTTCGGCGAAAGCTGCCGTGCCGGGATTGGAGAGGATGTAGTCCAGGGAGATCTCCCGGCAAATCTCGCGTTTCTCCTCGGCGGCCAGCTCGGTGGCCACGGGAACGACGCAGACGCCGCACTGCCATGCGGCGTACGTCAGCACGATGTACTGGCTCCCGCTCGGATGGTGCAGGCCGACGCAATCGCCGGGCTGCACGCCGGCCTTACGAAGCCGCGAGGCGGCCGCCCGGATCGCCTCATCCAGGCCGCTGTAGGTCAATGCCGTATCGCGACCGGGGCCGAGGATTGCCGGATGCTCGGGCTGACGCCGTGCGGTCTCGTGAAAGAGGTCATACAGGTTCATGCTCACCTTCATCGCCCAGACACGGAAGTTGTTTTCGGTCGTCCCTTAGCAGGACGACGATGCCATTCGGCCTACCGCCTCACCCATGGCCCAGCAGGTGCCGACGACGCGAGCCGAGGCGTGGGCGTACCGGTCGGCCGAGAGGCACTTGCCGGCGGTCCACACATTGCTCAGTCCTTCGACCTTCAACGCACGCAGAGGGATCTCGTAGTAGCCGCCTTCCGGCAGGTGCTCCAGCGACACGCCTCGTTCCGGATCCCAGTATTCGATGGGCCAGCAGGCGCGGCAGGCCCGATCGTCGAACTTGCGCATCTGCCGGACGTCGTCGGCGGTGAGACAATACTCCCCGCGCACGCGTCCGCCGTCGCGCACGCCCAGGCAGCCCGTCTGAACGAGCGACGCTTGGGCAAACTCCGGCCGTTGTCGGAGAAAGGCAAGGACTGCTGTCTGCACTTCACGTGCCTGACGAGTGATTTCGCCCCGACTTTCCCGGTCCCGCCAGTCGTGGGGAAGTGGAACGAACAGTTTGACGAACGCCTCGTCCTCGTCCAGGCCGGTATCGATCCAGGCTTTATCGCACGTTGGCGGCAGCGATCCCTGGGCCGCGGCCGCGCGGAGCGAGCGGACGAGGGTGGCTCCGCGGGGAAAGTCGAGCGAGCCGGGGACGATTCCCCGCATGCGGAAGATCAGCCCGGCTGCCGCACGGCCCGTGTCGTTCTGCAGCAGACTCGGGTCGATCAACCGTACCACCTCTGCGGTCCCCGTCGCATCAACGACGGCTCTTGGTTGCAAGGAGCAGCCGCCGTCGGGGGCGGAAACCTCCAGGCCTGTGAGCCATGGTCCTTCCCGG
>JBDKTH010000302.1:0-8421 GCA_039680305.1 Thermoguttaceae bacterium
CTAGTCGGGCCGCCGCTTTGGCCGATGATGGCGTTGCCTTGAAGCATGAGTGGAGGTCCTTTGGATTTGGGATTTAAGATTTAAGATTTAAGATTTGGGATTTGGGATTTGGGATTTTCGGGTAAACGTTCACCCTGAAGCCCTGAACCCTCTTCACTTGCGTGTCAGTTGCCCGGTCCAGGTCAACAGGTTGGCGAAGAACCGGGCGTACCAGTTGCCGACGTCGATGAAGCCGCCGGCGACGTCGACGAGGACGCGCCCATCGCCCCAGTCGACCATGCCGCCGACCCAGTGGGGTGCGACGTCGCAGGCCAAGGCGGCGGTCCGGCCCTGGCCGTGCTGACCGACGACCAACAGGGGCGAGCGGCGCTTGGGCGTGAACTGGAACTGGTCGTGCGACTGGCGCACGGCGAATTCAACCGCCGTGAGCAGGGTGGTCGCGTCCGGCTTAGGCGAAAAGGCGTTGAAGCCGCCGATGCCCGGGGGCGTCTCAAAGGGAATGCCTTCGAGGATCGGATGCTCGGCGACTTTTTCGACCAGGCACGGCTGCGCACAGTTGCGACGGTCGTCCTCCTCGCGCATGGTCACTGGCAGCACGTCGACCAGCGGCGAGCGGTGGTATTCGCCCAGGCGTCCGTGAAAACTCTCCCAGCCGCCGAACATCGCCAGCCCCGAGCCCGCGCGGACCGCGCCGGCCAGATAGGCCAACTGCTCCGGGCTGAGGCGGGCGGCCGGGTAGTCGCTGAGCACGTAGAGCGCATAGCGATCGGCCGTGAACCACTCGCCGGGACTCTCCGTGCTGGGCACGTAGTCGAACTCCAGCCCGGCGTGGGTCATGATCCCGGCCAGGTAGATCGCTGCGCCGGTGAGGAAGTCGTCGCCAAGATAGCAAATCTTCGGGAGCACTGCAGACTCTCAGAGGAACATCTTGTCGTATTGGCCCGGGTGGAGGACGTTGAACTCGACCTCGCGGATATACTCCGCCGGTCCGGCTTTGCGCTGCACCTCGATCAAGAGGTCGATCTGCTCCTGGCTGGCGTAGGCCCGAATGCCGTCGAGCTTTCGCTTGAGCAATTCCTCGGGCACCTGGACGCGGATCTGTGGCGGAGTGGCGAAGTCGCAGTAGGTGGCATACTCGTAGACGGTCGGGACTTCGGCAATCGGCGCGCCCAATTCCGGCCAGATGCTCCCCTGCGCGTGGAAGAGGCTGATCAGCATCTCCTCATGCGCGATGCGATGGTCGGGGTGCAGGTCGGTGATCGTGGGGAGGAAGACGCGGGTCGGGCGGATCTTGCGGACCATGTAGGTATAGGAGTTCTGCAGACCGCTGGCCCCTTCCAGTTCCGTGGGATCGCCGACTGCGGTGAAGTGCCGGCCGCGGTAGGGGGCCAGATTGCAGTCGGGGAACTTGAGGAAGTGGAGGTTGCTCAAGGGAAGTCCCAGGGCCTGGAACGACGCTTGGGCCTCCTGGAAGCGGATCTGCGAGATCGTGCGCCGCTGCTCGGGGCGGCAGTAGCCCATCCGGCCGTCGGTGGTCACGACGGCGTGGACCTCGACGCCCTCCTGGATCGCGGCCAGAAAGGTCAGGCCGCCGCCGGTGACGATGTCGTCATCGTGGGCCGAGAGGAACAGCCAGCATTCCCGCGGCTTCCAGTTCTGGAAGATGTCGCCGGGCGTGGACGATTTGACGACTTTTTCGGGAGTGCGACGGAAATAGGTGATGCCTGCGGTCATGGTCGATGTCCTTGTGTGCTAGCCAACAAACTCGTTGCCGATCTTCCGAGCCCGCTGGGGCTTGTCGAGGTTGATCCCCAGGGCGACGCCCACGTGGACCAACACGTTCCAGCCGGCCAGCAACTGGAGTACCGAGTCGTAGCCGGCGACCTTGGGAATCCGGATCGTGGGGAAGAGCGTCGGCTCGCTGGCCAGGGCGATCACGCGCAAGCCCACGCCGTCGACCAGCACCTGCTTCATCTTCTCGACTTCCGCGGCAAACGGCTCGACCAGGATCACCACCTCGTCGGCGTTCATCACCTCTTCGATTCCGTGGACGACGTAGGTCCCTTCGAGGAAGTCGCTCTTCTTGCGCGTAATCTCGTTGGTCTTCAGGGTCAGCTCTTCGACCACGCCGTTGTTGCGTCCGGCGAAGTAGATCATCGGGGCGTGGGCGATCGCCTGGATCAGTTCGGCGTCCAGTTCGGTCTCCATCTCCTCGCGGGCCTTGTCGGCCGCCTGGGCCTGGTTCTTGACCAGCAGACTGTCCTTCTCAAACGGCGTCAACAGCGAGCGGTAGAAGAGGCCTTGCTCGACCACGCTCTTCGTGGCGGCCACGGCGTTCTCCTTGCCGCAGGCGAGCGTGTAGCACTTGTTCGAGGCGGCTTCCAGACGCGTGCCCGAGTTGGCCGTCAGGCCGAACCGTTTTTGGTGTCCCTGGCTGATCAGTTGGTTGAACAGCGAGATCAACTCCTTGGTCTGGCCGCTGTTGCTGGCCCCGAAGACGGCGAAGTCGGCCAGGTTGTACTCGTGGGCCTGGCGCGAGCCGTCGGTGAAGACCGTCAAGGGAACCCCCTGGCGCAGGACCTCGTACATCAGGTTCTTGGCCGGGAAGATCCGGCTGGAGCCTTCGCCGGTCAAAAAGAGCTTGCCGGTCTGCCGGATGATCTCGGCCGTGTCCTGGGCCTGGCCGAAATCGAAGCGGCCGACGACCTGGGGCGTCTGGAGCATCTCTGCGACCAGGGCGAAATCCTTGTACTTGCCGTCTTTGAGGTTCATGGTTGGCTCCTGCGAGGCGTAAACGCGTCAGAGAGGACGATCGGAGATCGGGATAAACCGCCAGTATAGGGACTTCTCTTTCGGCCAGCAACGCCCCCGGATCGTCCGCCCTGATGGGGGTTAACGCACAAGATCGGTAATCAAGTAGGGCGGCGCCGAGCTTCCCGGTTCTGGTCGTCAAATCCCATTGGGGCGAGGGGTGTAAGTTCTTTTTGGCCAAAGTGTTAGAAATCGTCCCTCATTCCCGCGGCGTCACCTTCGGGAAAACCGGCAAGTTGAGATTGTCACAAAGGGCGTTTCGGGGCAGAATGAGGCACTCATTCGACCCACCCACGCCCGCACTGAATCGGGCTGTACAGAAAAGGAGTTCGCACGGGATCGTACTACCCGCCGACGTTGAGCCAGGGGGTGAGCCCCCGAGCCGGGAGGAGCCCGGCTTTGCGGTTCACGCGTTGTACGATCCGCGGTACAGACGGTGACAGGAGGTCGCCTGCGAGAGGGAATCCCTGCTCGTTTCTTCCTGAGAGCCCTCGCCACACCCGGATCGAGAGCGCATGACCGCCGGTAGGGAAGGATCCTCGTGTTCAGGAGGCGGCCTATGGTCTCGTTGCATGCGGCCCTTTTGGTCCTTTCCCTTGCCGGGGCCCCCGAAGGGGAAACCGTGCTGTTGGACTTCTACGCCGATTGGTGCGGCCCCTGCCAGCAGATGGATCCCGTCGTCCAGCAGTTGGCCGCCAAGGGCTATCCGGTCCGCCGGGTCAATTTTGACAAACAGCGGCACCTGGCCGCCCGCTACTGCGTCGACCGGCTGCCGACCTTCGTGATGCTGGTCAACGGGCGGGTCGTCGATCGGGAGGTGGGAGCAACCGATCCGGGACGACTGGAGAAGATGTGCCGCCTGGCCCAAGCCAACCGCTCGGCTGCTCCGGTGGTTCCCGCGACCGCCGTCGCTTCGAGCCTGGACCCGTCGCTGGTCATCCCGGCCGTCAACAGCCAGCCGGCCTTTTCGGCCGGCCAGCCGTCGGTGGTCCCGGTTTCGGCGACGAGCGATGCGGCGGGGTGGCGCATGGCCACGCAGGTCCCCGAACCGCCGGCCAAACGCGGCCTGTCGGACAGCGAACTGCTGTCCGCCACCGTGCGTCTGCGAATCCAGGACAAGGCGGGGCAGTCCTGCGGGTCGGGCACGATCATCGACGCACGCAAGGGCGAAGCCTTGATTCTCACCTGCGGCCACCTGTTCCGTGATTCCCAAGGCAAAGGCCAGATCGAGGTCGACCTTTTTGGGCCGTCGCCGGCCGAGGGGATTCCCGGCAGTCTGATCAGCTACAACTTGCAGCACGATGTGGCCTTGCTGAGCATCCGGGTGTCGGGGCCCGTGGCCTCGGCCCGGGTGGCCCCGCCCGGCTACAAGGTCGCGGCGAACGACCGGGTGACCAACGTGGGCTGCAACAACGGCGCGAATCCCACGGTCCGCCACAGCAGCGTCACGGCGATCGACCGGTTCAGCGGTCCTGCCAATCTGACCGTGGCCGGCCTGCCCGTGCAGGGCCGCAGCGGCGGCGGTCTCTTTTCCGCGGACGGCTACGTGATCGGCGTCTGCAACGCGGCCGATCCCAGCGACAACGAGGGGCTCTATGCGGCGTTGCCCTTGATTCACTCCGAACTGGAACGGGCCAAGCTGGCCCATCTCTTCCGGCCAGGCGAGAAGGGCTCCGCGGTGGAGGAGGCGCTGGTTGCCGTGGCGCCGCCGATGCCCAAGCAGATGCCCCCGCCGCCTGACGTGACGCAGTTGACCGAAGCGCCGCTGCGGCCCCGCACGGAGGCCTCCACGCCGCGTGCCGGGACGTCGCAGGAGTTGACCCAAGAGGAACGCGACGCCTTGAATGAGATCCGCCGCCGCCGGGCGGAAGGGGCCGAGGTGATCTGAGTCGTGCGCTCGGCCGATCCGAACGCCCGCAGCGAGATCATCGTCCTGGAGCGGGCGACCGATTCGTTCTTGAAGCAGCTCACGCTGGAAACGAAACGGCTGGCGGAATCGTCCGTGGCCGCCAACTCGGCGACGCTTGGCACGCCCGTCTTCAAATCGCCGGCCCCGCCCACGACGCTGACGAGCACGTCGGCCGACGATCCCGTGCCGCCCTCGCGCTCGGAGGGCTCGAGGGAGCGGACTCGCCTGCTGGAATGGACCGCCCCCGGTCAATAGGCCTCTCAAAGCCCCTTCAGCTCTTCCTCCAGTAGGGCTTTGTTGATCGCAAAGGCGGCCCGGGTGCCTTCGGCGGCGGCTACGACGGCCAGTTGAACGTCGCGGGAAGCATCGCCGGCCACGTACAGCCCGGGAATGCTCGTCATCTCCAGTCTGCCGGTTTCCACCGAGCGTTTCGGGCTGATCGCACAGCCCAGCCGGGCGGCCAGGTCGGAGTGTTGCTGTTGTTTGGCGCTGACGAACATCGCCCGGCGCGGGAGCGTCTCGCCGCCGGCAAAGACGATCCGCTGGAGAATTCCATCCTGGCCTTCCAGCCGCGCGATCCGCTCGCTGCGCACGCTCACGCCACTCGCGTTCAACCGGGCCTTGTCGCCTGCCGGGATTCGGCCAGGTCCATCCGTGCAGAGCACCAGGTCCTTGGACCAGAGCGATAAGGTCAACGACAAGCCCGCCCCGCTTTTTCCCTTGCCGTAGACGGCCAGGGGAAGATCGCGATGCTCCCAACCGTCGCAGTAAGGACAGTGAAACACACTCCGCCCATAGAGCTCGCGCAGGCCTTCGACCTCCGGCAACTCGTCGATCACGCCGGTCGCCAAGAGGAGCTTGCGGCAGGTCACTCGCTCGCCGCCCTCCAGCCGCAGTTCGAAGTGGCGGTCTTCGCAGCGGCCATCGACGACGACCGTCTGCTGGTATTCGACCGTGGGATAGCGTTGCAGTTGTTCCCGGCCGATCTGCAACAGTTCCAGCGGCGGAGTGCAGTCGCGGGTCAGAAAGCCGTGCAACTCGCGGGCACGGGCATTGCGCGGCTGTCCCGAATCGCATAGCAGCACCGAACGACGGCAGCGGCCAAGGATCAACGCGGCGCTGAGTCCCGCCGGTCCGCCGCCGACGATCACACAGTCATAGATGGAACGCTTCATTGGGTCTCCTCCCAGCGAATCATATGCGGCGAGTGGCCCACGGTCATGGAGCGGCGGTCTGCACGAAACCTCTTTTTGGCCGCACCGCCCCACCCATTTTGCCAGGCTTCGCCCCAAAGGTCCGCGACATCCGGCCGTTCGGGTCTCTGCAAGACACGCTATCAGCCGAACGGTATCACTGACGCCGGGGGAATCGCCACCGGTAACCTAGAGTTGCCAGAACCCGTGGAGTCTTCCTCTCGTGATCGGTCAGATTGTCCTGATTCTGGTTGTCGGCTCGCTGAACCTCGTCCTGGGCTACATGATCGCGGTC
This sequence comes from Thermoguttaceae bacterium, assembly GCA_039680305.1. Classification (GTDB taxonomy): domain Bacteria; phylum Planctomycetota; class Planctomycetia; order Pirellulales; family Thermoguttaceae; genus JBDKTH01. The sequence goes on from JBDKTH010000302.1 coordinate 6,209, forward strand.
CGGCTGGGCTACGGTCCGCGCAGCCTGCACGAGACGTGGGATGCGGTTTCCGGCAATGGCGGCAGGATGGCCGCAGACTTGGCGGTCAACGCGATCCTCGGGCAGATGGTCGCCGAGCCGGCCGCTCCGCCGCCCGCGCCCCAAACGACGCTGCCGACAGAGGCGTTCCAGGACGCGGTACTGGCATTCCGCAAGGAATTACGCGAGAATGAGGCGAGCCTGATCCGGATCGACGAGCAGTTGCGGGCCGCCGAGTCGCCGACCGCGGAAACGATCGAGGCCCAGACCCGGGCTTTGCGAGAGGCTTGCGAAGCCTACCTCGCGGTCTTGCGGAAGACCTCGGAGCGGTTCCGGGGACAGCTCAGCGCACGGGGCCCCGCAAAGTCGCTCGGCGAGCAGATCGACATGGCGTTGGTCGAACAGTCGACCCAGGTCGACGCCACGGTCCGCAACCTGGGCCAGATGGACCTGGCCTCCGATCCGGCCGCAGCGCTCCAGCGGCTGAGTGTGGAGATCGTGACGCTCCTTGGCACGATCCACCAACTGCGGGATTACCTCGACACGGCCTGCGTGACCCTCGCTCGGCCGGAAAATCGGTTGAACTCGATCGACAACACCGACGGCACCGATCCCATGACCAATCTGCCGAATCGACTTGGGCTGGAACAGATCCTCCAGCAGTGGTGGCAAGAGAACCGACACCAGACCCAGCCCCACTGCGCGGCCCTGTTCGATCTCGACGACTTTGCCAAGATCAACCAGGACCATGGCGTCTCGGCGGGAAACCAGGTCTTGCGGGGCGTTGCCGAACGAATGCGCGAGGGGCTCGGCCCCGACGACCTGATCGTTCGCTACAGCGGCCAGCGCATCGCGGTCCTTCTTTCCGGCGTCGAGGCCGAGGCGGCCCTGCAGTCGGCCGAGCGACTCGCCCAAACGGTCCAAGCCAGTGGGATCCCCTACGGCGAGATGGCGATCCCGGTCAGCCTCACCGGCGCCGTCGTCAGCATCCTTCCGCACGACGCGCCCCAAGACGTCCTCGAACGTCTCGAGCGAACCCTCGTCGAAGCCAAGCGAACCGCCCGCGGCAAGCTGGTGCTGCAGAAAGACGAAAGCGAGAAGACGCCGGGCTAAGGGGCAGTCCTCACATTCGGTGGGAACGTCTAGCGGCGTGTGGCCTCCGCGGTTCGCTATCTGAATCGTTTAGTCCCCCTCTTGGGGGTGTGCTAGGTTGCGCTAAAATAGGCGAGTGGGTTCATCGGTGGACGTGAATGGGGGGAGAAAACCGCGAATGGACACGAATGGACGCGAATTGGTGTTGAAGGAGGAGGTGTATCAGATCGTAGGCGCGGCGATGGAAGTGTCGAATCAGTTGGGGTGCGGCTTCTTGGAGGCGGTCTATCAAGAAGCCTTGGGAATAGAGCTTGCGGACCGTCGCATTCCCCACGTGCTACAGAAGCGGATTCAGATCTCCTACAAAGGCCGCGTGCTGACCAAGGAGTACATCGCAGACTTCGTGTGCCACGACCAGGTCCTCGTCGAGATCAAGGCTCTCAAAGCGATCACGGGAATCGAAGAGGCACAAATCCTCAACTACCTGAAGGCAACTGGACTTCCGGTCGGGTTGATCGTCAATTTCGGTTCGCCGCAACTGGAGTGGAAGAGATATGTCAATAGGAAGTGGAGCGGGGAAGACCGGAGGGGAACCGCGAATAAACACGAATGAACGCGAATGAAGGGGAGGGGATCGGAGCGAAGGCTGCAAGGGTCTTATTCGCGTGTATTCGCGTCCATTCGCGGTTGATCCCGGGGGAGATCTGCGGCAGAGCCGGAACCTTGAATTGGGGGCGTCCCACTTTCCTATTCTCTGTTCACGTTCCCACCCTAGCCCTCCTCCCTCCTTTTCAAACCCCATCAGTCAGTTCTCGCATTGCTGACGATATCGTGGCTGCTTCCTCCAGGAGATCGCCCCCGGATATCCCCAATAATCCATTGCGAGAGCAATCGACCTATACTGCGGCATGTCTGCAATCGCTTGCCCCGCCATTAGATCGTCATGGAGACGCCTAAAGAAAGCGAGCATTGCAGTCCTGCTCTTTTCGATCCATCCACATTCGGACTCGCATTGGGTCATCGGTCCCGAGAGTCGGTCGATAACATTCAACACGCGATGTGCAATTCCGTATGGGGCCGGTCCGCGGGACAGCAACCGGAAC
>JBDKTH010001060.1:0-7574 GCA_039680305.1 Thermoguttaceae bacterium
GGATTTGGGATTGGGGAGGCCCGAGGCACTGAGATTTTCGCATACAACGGATAAGAAACGGATAAGACTAGTGGGGAGCCATGCGTATTTCTCATAGGTGCCATGAGTGCTACGAGTCCTGGCCTCCCAGATCCCAATCCCAAATCCGAAATCCCAAATCCCAAATCTCCTCTCCCTCTTCTTCCTCGCCAAAGATTTGCCTCACTTCACCCCTCTTCCTACAATTCCGTAGAGTATAAACCCCTCCCGAACCCTCGCCTCAAATGCTTTTCCCCGTCCTCGCGACCTGAGGGGGTCAGGACATTGCCTAGTCTGACGGTTGAGAATTACGTCAAGTCGATCTTCAACATCTGCCTCACGGAAGAGAGCCAACGGGCGGCGACCGGGCAGCTTGCAACAGCGCTGAGCGTCTCGCCGGGCACGGTTACGAGCATGCTCAAGACACTCAGTGAGGCCGGACTCGCCACCTATACGCCCTATGAGGGCGTTCGGCTCACGCCCAGTGGCAATGAACTCGCATTGCGCATCCTGCGACGGCATCGCTTGATCGAACTCTTCCTGGCCCAGACGCTCGACCTCGATTGGGATCAGGTCCACGAAGACGCCGAGCACTTGGAGCACGTGATCAGCGACTTCTTGGTCGATCGAATCGACGAGTACTTGGGGCACCCGAAGTACGACCCACATGGTGACCCCATTCCTACCGCAGATGGCCACTTGGTCAACCGAGAAAGCGAGTCGCTCGTCGATTGTCAGCCAGGCACCCGCTTTCGGCTTGCCAGGGTCATGGATCAGTCGTCCGAGTTTCTCCGTTACCTGCGCCAGGCCGGATTCTCCTTGGGCATCGAAGGTCGGGTTGTGGCCAATCGCCCCGAGGCGGGCATCGTCACCGTGGAACTCAACGACCGGGAAGTCACGCTCGGACGCGAAGCCGCCCAGAAACTCCAAGTCACGACCGGCAAGGCCGAACCCCGTCCCTCGGCCGTTCCTGCTCCCGCCGCGGCGTCGACGACTCAGCCGGCCGGGCAGCAAACCAGTGGCGTGGGATGATTCGTTGGCCCCCTATCCGCGGAATTCTCGTCACCCCCTTTACGATTTGCTCGCCAGATCGTAAAAAGAGAGTCATCTAGCGCCCTTCGTCGGCTTCCGATGAGGGGCCCCTGCAATGGGGTCCTGTGAACCTGGTCAGGGACGAAAGTCAGCAGCCATAAGCAGTTCGCCTCATGTGTAGTGGGTCCCTCATCGGCAGCCGCCGGTTGGGGTGTCGAAACGCACGATGCGATACCCTTCCAAAACCGCCGGCCCCTGCCGGCCGTTTTTTTGTCTCCACCGGAAGACTTGGCGGCCGGCCGAGTACCTTTTCCTCAGAACCTGTTTCAAGACCGGGCGCAGGCAGGTGTTTTGCCGGGAGCCGGTGCTGACCCAGGTTCTCAGGTCGCAGTAAGGATGCGGAGACTCCATGCCCGATTCGTCTCGCCAACCGTCAGCCACCACGCGCACTACGCCGTCTGAGGCGGCCAGCCCCTATGTGGTTGTTGCCCGACGCTATCGGCCGCAACGGTTCGAGGAGCTGATTGGCCAGGAACATATCGCCCGGGCGCTGTCGAATGCGATCAGCACCCACCGGGTCGGGCATGCCTACTTGTTCACCGGGGCCCGGGGGGTGGGCAAGACCTCCACCGCCCGAATCCTCGCCAAGGCCCTCAACTGTGCCAGTGGCCCGACGCCCACGCCCTGCAACCAGTGCGACATCTGCCAGAGCATCAGTTCCGGCGAAGACGTCGACGTGTTGGAGGTCGACGGCGCCAGCAACCGCGGCATCGACGAAATCCGCCAATTGCGGCAGAACGTCAATGTGCGTCCGAGCCGGGCACGGTTCAAGATCTACATCATCGACGAAGTCCACATGCTCACGCGCGAGGCTTTCAATGCCTTGCTAAAGACGTTGGAAGAGCCGCCGGAGCATGTGAAGTTCATCTTCTGTACGACTGAGCCGACGAAGATTCCGATCACCATCCTTTCCCGCTGCCAGCGGTTCGACTTCGCCGGGATTCTCTCGAATTCCATCTCGCAACGGCTGGTCCAGATCGTCGAGGCGGAAGGCGTGGCGGCGGAGCCCGAGGCCCTGGAGGTTCTCGCGCGGCGTGCGGCCGGCTCGATGCGCGACGCCCAGTCGCTCTTGGAGCAACTGCTGGCGTTTGCCCCGGAGCGGATCACCGTGGCCGACGTGCACGGGATGCTGGGCACGGCGGGCGACGAGCGGCTCGGCGCGTTGGTCAAGCACCTGATGGACCGCAACCCGGCGGCCGCTCTCGGGGAGTTGGACGTGGCTGCCCAGGAGGGTGTCGATCTGAGCCAGTTGCTTGAGCAATTGCTCGGCTACCTGCGCGACTGCATGGTGGCGGCTGTCGGCTGTCGCCCCGAGGCATTTTTGTACTCTTCGCCCACGAGCAACGAGCGGGTCGTCGAGGCTGGCAAGCTGTTGGGACTGGAGACGATCCTGGCGGCCATGCAGATCCTCGATCAGGCTCTCGGCCGGCTCCGCTACAGCACCCAGGGCCGCATCCTGGCCGAACTGGCCCTGGTGCGGATCTGCAGCTTGGACGATTTGGAGGAATTATCGACCCTGATCGCCAGCCTGCAGGGGGGCGTTGCGACTGCCGCGGTTGAACCGGCTAGGCCGGCGGCGGTGTCCACCTCACCGCTGCGGACCGAGGCAAAAAAAAAAGCTGACCTGACCGATCGCGAGCCGGATCCGGACCCGGCTCCGCCGGTCGCAACGCCGGCTGGACCCCAGGTGGCTTTGACCGCGGAAAACGTCGGAGAGATCTGGCGGCGGGTGACCGAGCGGTTGTCGGGAATGGCGGCGGTCTACGCGGGGCAGTACGAGCGGCTAGCAACTCCTGCGCCAAATCAACTGGTAATTGAGTTGAAAGCAGGGTATACTTTGGCGAAGTCGATGTGTGAGCGGCCCGAGCAGCTCGCCAAGTTCGAGCAGATCTTGCTGGAGCTGACCGGGCAGCGAGTGCGGGTCCAATTCACCCTCGCGGCGGAGGAGCCCCGTGCGGAAAAGGTCGCACCACCCGTTCGGGCTGTGTCGCCTCAAGTGCGGATGATGGAAGTCGCTCAACACCCGATGATCCAGCGTGCCGGCGAACTGTTTGGCGCCAAACCCACTCGCGTGGACGATCCGCCTCCCGAACAACGCAAATAGTCGAGAACCTCGTTCGGTCGCCCCGTTCCCAGGCGGTCCTGTGGTGGAGGCCGGGCGGATTCTCTCTTTGGACCCGTCCAGAAATAGGAGTCAGTCGTGTTCAAAGGACTAGGCAATCTCGGGTCGCTGCTGAAACAAGCCCAGGAGTTCAGCGGCCGCATGAAAGGGCTCAACGACGAGCTGCGCAACCGCCATACCAGCGGTTCCGCGGGCGGCGGGATGGTCGAAGTCGAAGTCAACGGACTGATGGAAGTCCTCCGCTGCCGCATCGACCCGTCGCTGGTCACCCAGGGCGACCGCGAACTGTTGGAAGATCTCGTGGCCACGGCTGTCAATCAGGCGATCGCCAAGGCCAAGGAACTCCACGCCGAGGCGCTGAAAACGGCGGCTGGCGGGTTCGAGGTCCCCGGGCTGGACGAGGCGATGCAGAAGATCCTCGGGGGAAATCCCGGTGAGAATCCTCCGGGGGTATCGTAGACATCAGGAAAAACCACTGTGCCCCAATTTACCGAGTCGGTGACGACCCTCATCAATGAATTCGCCAAACTCCCCGGCATCGGCAAAAAGTCGGCCGAGCGGCTGGCCTATCATGTCCTCCGGGTGAACCGCGGCGAGGCGCTAGCACTGGCCGACGCGATCCGCAATGTCAAGGAGAATGTCCGGTATTGTCGGGTCTGTTACAATTTATCAGAGCAAGAAGAGTGTAGCGTTTGCCGGGATCCCAAACGCGATCGAAGCACCCTGTGTGTCGTGGAGCAGCCGCGAGACCTGATGGTGCTGGAAGAGAGCGGGGCCTACCACGGGCTATATCATGTGCTACTGGGGCGAATCGCTCCTTTGGAAGGGATCGGACCGGAACAGTTGACGATCGATGCGTTGGTCCAGCGGCTCCGCGAGGGCGGGATCAAGGAGGTCATCATGGCCACCAATCCCACCGTGGAGGGCGATGGCACCTCGCTTCACATCTCCAACCTGCTGGCGGAACTGCCCGTCCAGGTCACCCGGCTCGCCCGAGGGATCACCAGCGGCAGTGTGCTAGAGTTTGCTAACAAGGAGATCCTCACCGACGCCCTGACCGGGCGGCAGAAGTTTTGAGAACGGTTCCTTGGCTCAGAGACCCTGAGCTCTTGCACTTAACCGGAAAACGCGATTCCCATGCGACTATCGCTCGGCCAAGAACTCCGACTGGTTCAAAAACAGGTCCTCGCTCCGCGGATGATCCAGTCGATGGAGATTCTGCAGCTGCCGATCATGGCGCTGCAGGAGCGGATCGAACAGGAGATGCAGGAGAATCCCGTGCTGGAGCTGCGCGAGGAGGATCCCGATCTGCCCAGCGAAGAGGTCGAGATTGAATCGCCCGACTCGCCGACCGACGACGAACGCGAACTGGTAATCGACGAAGGCAAGGACGAAGCCGACTTCGAACGCCTGCTGAAGATGGATGAGGAGTGGCCCGACCACTTCGAAGAACATTCCCGTCCTTCGCGCAACCGGATGGACGAAGAGGGGGAACGCAAGCACGACGCGATGGCCAACATGGTCTCGCGGCCCCAGTCGCTCCAGGACTATCTCCACGACCAGCTCGGATGGTTCGATCTCGATTCGAAGCTCCGCGCCATGGCCGACCGGATCATCTACAACCTGGATCCCAACGGCTACCTGCAGATGAGCCTCGACGACCTGCTCGGGCCGGACGCGACCGACGACGACCGGGCCCTGGCCAAGCTGGCGTTGGCCGTGGTCCAGCGGCTCGACCCGCCTGGCGTCGCCGCACGCGATTTGCGCGAGTGCCTGCTGCTGCAACTCACCCCGGGGATGCTCTACTTCGAGCAGCTCCGCACGCTCATCTCCGGCCACCTCGAAGATCTGGAGCATAACCGCCTGCCGGTGATTGCCCGCAAGACCGGCTACACGATCGAACTGATCCAAGAGACGCTCAAGGAACTGCGCAAGCTGAACCCCAAGCCCGGCGCCGACTACAGCGAGGCCTTCGTGCCGACCGTCACGCCGGACGTGTTCATCGACGCCGTCGAGAACGGCGGATTCAAGGTCCGCCTGGAGGAAGGCCACACGCCCAGCCTCTTCATCAGCCCCTACTACCGCAAGCTGCTGATAACGAACCAGGCCAACGACGAGACCCGCGAGTATATCAAGCGCAAGCTCAGCTCCGCGCAGTGGTTGATCGACTCGATCGAACAACGCCGCAACACGCTCACCCGCGTCGCCCAGGCGATCGTCGACCACCAGACCGAGTTCCTCACCAAGGGCCCCGACTTCATTCAGCCCTTGAAGATGCAGCAGATCGCCGACAAGGTGGGCGTGCACGTGACCACCGTCAGCCGGGCCGTCGACGACAAGTGGATCCAGACGCCTCGCGGCATCTTCCCCTTGAAACGCTTCTTCTGTGGCGGCACGGTCAGCGCCGACGGCGAAGAGGTCGCCTGGGACGCCGTGCGCCTGAAGCTCCAGGAGATCATCGACAAGGAAGACAAGCAGCATCCGCTGAGCGATGAAGACCTGGTCAAGGAGCTGGGCAAGCACGGGATCACCGTCGCCCGGCGCACGGTGACCAAATACCGCAAGGCGATGAAGATCCCCAGCTCGCGTCAACGCCGTGACTGGAGCGAGGACGGCAAGGCCACCCCAGACGGCGACGACGACGAGTAAATCACACCGCGATGCTCAGATCGCCTTCAGGCCGCGCTTCTGACGCTGCTTGCGTCGCGCCTCGTCGATCTTCTGAAACACCTCGTCGTGATTCTCCAGCCCACGGATAACCAGCTTGGGATTGCCCGCGTCGCTGCTGTGGATCGTGATCGTTCCCACGTTGCCGCAGACGAACCGCTCCCAAAGGCTCTGGCTGTGTTCGATGTCGTCGATGTCGATGACTTCGATCACGTGCTTGCGACGGATCATCAGGCCTTCTTCATGGAAGAAACGGTACGGCGTCAGGCTGTAGCGGACCGTCATCCGGCGATAGAGATAGACGCCGAACAGGTAGAGCCAGACCAGCGCCGGGATCAATAGCAACACGGCCCAAAGGGCAAAGTGCCACCCGCCGGACGCAGGTCTCCAGCCGAGGACTTCCAACGCGATCCCCAGGGCGATCAGCGCCAGCGTGAGCAGCCCTGCCCCCAGGAACGCCCCGCGCATCGCCTTGCCCGAATACTGCCAAGGCCCGGCGACCCAGGTCTCTTCCTCTTGCCTTTCTCTTTCGCCGTTCTCGATTTGCCCCGTGACGAGTTGCTCGGCCATGGTAGGCTGCTCGGCTACGGTAGACGTCTCGACCGGCATCTCCACCGGCTCCCCACAAGCCGGGCAGGCGGTTACGTTTTCGGCCACGACAGCGTTGCATTTGGGACAGTTCATTTGGTCCTACCGTTGTTCACCAAGGGGATAACCCGGGGAGAAACACAGATTCATTGTAAGACGCCACCGCGAGGCCGTCACTAGGAGGAGACTTGGGGACTTTTGATTTGGGATTTCTGATTTGGGATTTGGGATTTGGCAGGTCGGGGTATTGAGCGGCTTGGCGCACGTGACAAGGGTTAGGAGGATGGTTGCTCGCCCAATCCCCCCGCCATGGTTAATGGAAGGGCCGAGACCTGGTGCGTGGACGTAACCGCAATGATCTCTAATGCTTGCACCTTTGCGCAATGCCCCGACCAGAACGGCTTTAGCACGGCTCCCCCACGACTCTGCATCAATAGCACGCTTTCCCAAATCCCAAATCAGAAATCCCCCACATTTCGTGCCTCCCCCTCTACGTTCTACTAAATCTTGTGTATAGTAACGGAACAGGGAAATGGAGTCACTCCTGGATGAAATGCCCATTCTGCCACGTGGATGATGACCGCGTTTTGGACACCCGGGCGAGCGAAGACGGGTTTGCCATTCGGCGGCGGCGTGAATGCAATCGGTGCAAGCGACGCTATACCACGTACGAGCGGATTGAACGCCGCGCGATCCGCGTGGTCAAGAAGGACGGCAACCGCGTCCCGTTCGATCGCGACAAGCTTCGTGCCGGCCTGGAAAAGGCCTGCTGGAAGCGGCCCGTCAGCGATGCGCAGCTCGAAGGGGTCGTGACCGACGTGGAGAACGACGTCGAGGCGAACTTCGATTCCGAAGTCGAGAGCCGTTATCTAGGCGAGCTGGTGATGCAGCATCTTCGCCGCTTGGACGAGGTGGCCTACGTCCGCTTCGCCAGCGTCTATCGGCAGTTCAAAGACCTGCATGATTTCGTCGACGAACTGAAGCCGATGCTCTCGGATACGCCCCGGCCGCCGCGTTGAGCCGGTCGGATGGGTTTTGACGAACGAGATCCGTAATCAAGTAGGGCGGTGCCGAACTTGCGAGGCCC
>JBDKTH010000477.1:0-9264 GCA_039680305.1 Thermoguttaceae bacterium
GGTCTTTCCTTCGTCCTTCGTCCTTCGTCCTTAGTCCTTAGTCCTTTTCTTCACACGAGCCGCTCCAGGTCGGCATGGACCATGTCCAGGTCCGACTTGGCGATCTCGCGAAGCTCGTCGCGCACGCGGAAGAAGGCGGCGACGATGTCGGGATCCCATTGCTGGCCGGCGCCGGCGCGGAAGATCTGGTCGATCTTTTCGTCGGGCATGCCTTTGCGGTAGGGGCGGTCGCTTCCCATGGCGTCGAAGGCGTCGGCTACGGCCACGATCCGGGCGGGGAAGGGGATTTCGGTGCCGGTGAGCGAATGCGGGTACCCCTTCCCGTCCCACGACTCGTGATGGTGGAGCACGACCGGCAAGACTTCGTCGAGCTTCTTCAAGTCGACCAGGATCCGGTGGCCGATCCGCACGTGGGTCTTGATATGCTCGTATTCCTCATCGGTGAGCTTGCCCGGCTTGCGAAGCACGTTGTCGTTGACGCCGATCTTGCCGATGTCGTGCAATAGCCCGGACAGGTAGATCGTGTTGAGGGTCCGCTCGTCACAGCCCAGTTCGCGGGCCAGGCGCACGGAGACCCGGGCGACGCGGTCGCTGTGGCCGCAGGTGTACTGATCCTTGGCGTCGATTGCCGAGGTCAGGGCCCGGATGATCCCGGCCATCAGTTCCGACTGCTGGTGGTACAACTCGATGTTGCCGCTGTGGATCCCCAGGATCGCAGCCACCGAGTTCATCAGGCTCGCCTCGACAGTGCCGAACTCGCCGTCGCTGGTGTGGTTGAAGGCGGCCAGCCAGCCAAACAGGTGATCGCCTTCGGCCATGGGCACGGCGATCAACTGGCGGATCTCGGGGAAAGGCCAGGAGGCCTCTTTGGTGACGGGACGGTTGACCACGACCGGCCGGTTCGCGGCACGGCAGTTCAGGTGCCCCACGAGTTGCGTCAATTGCTCGCTGCTCACCGGGGAAGGACCTGAGGTGAGCAACTCGGAGCGGGTTCGCTTCGGGTGGAAGGTGTCGTCCTCGCCGTCGACCGGGATATACTGGATCGCCAGGGTCTCGGCAGGGATGACCTCTTCCATCCACTCCAGCGCGACCCGGCCGAGGTCCTCGTCGCTTTCGGAGATTCTCAGATTCTGGGTGATGCGATAGAGGAGACTGATTTCTTCGTAGGTCGCGGCAAGATTTACCGACAGACTCCGGGCTTCCCGTTCCGCTTCGTGGAGCCGCTCCTTGGTGGCGAAGTTTTCCAGGACGAGACGGGCGACCCGTTCCAGGGACAAGGGCGACCAGGGCACCTGCCGGCTTGCCCAATCCGCGACCATGGACGGATTCATGCCCAGCGACTGGGCCGCCATGGAAAGGTCTTCCGCCGGCGCAACCGGCCGGGTGACGAACGTGGCCACGGCCACCTGGGTTGGCTCGCGGCGGCTTGCGAGCGGCACGGCGAGCATCACCAGCGGCGTTTCCTCGGCAAGGAATTCCGGGTTTCCCCGGCGGGCCACCTCGCGGCACAACTCCGCCCGAGCCATCCAATCGCCCTGCGGCTGCTCGTTCGAGGCATATTGCAGCATGCCGCTCGAGCCGTCGATCAGATGGAAGTCCGTGCCAAACGCCTGGCGCAGCGGTTCGAGGACGTGGAGATCCGCGACCGTTGTCTGGGGAAGGATCACGATCGTCGGATCGGTGAGGACTCCATTCGAGACTGGCGTGTCGCTTACTGCCATGCTCAGAGCTACTTTCAAGTACTTCGGGTCGAGCGTCACTAGCATCAGAACCCTAACAAAACTGTAGCTCACGTCCCTCTGTTGGGCAAAAACGGCTCCTCGCTCCTCCGGCCTCTCCCGGATGCGCACCTCAGGAAGAACCGGCGTCCTGGGGGAAGCCCTCGTAGGGGTTGTAGCGGATGTTCCGGGCGACGATCCGTCCGCTACAATGATGGCAGGACCCCAAGAATTCCAACCTGAAACGGAGCGCACGGCTCCAGAGGATCGACGATGAAGAGTCTGCGGGTACTGCTTGAAGACAAACGCTTCCAGGTCGTGGAAAAGGACCTGGTGACGCCGGATGGCCAGCATCGCGTGCGGCGGGTCATTCGTCATCCGGGAGCCGTGGTGATCCTCCCGCTCTTGGACGATGGCCGGATCTGCCTGATCCACAACTATCGGATCACAGCCGAAGCGCAGCTCGTCGAACTGCCGGCCGGCACGCTGGAGCCGCCAGAAGAACCGCAGGCGGCCGCGCATCGGGAACTGGCCGAGGAGACCGGCTACCGGGCCGGCCAGATGGAGCTCCTGACGACGTTCTATTCGTCGCCGGGGATCATGGATGAGAAGATGTATCTCTTCCTGGCGAGAGAATTGCGGCCGGGCCCCACGGCTCTCGACGGCGGCGAGGAGATCTCGCCGCTTGTGAGCACGTGGGAAGAGGCCTTGGCCATGGCCCGCGACGGGCGCATCCAAGACGCCAAAACACTGGCCGGACTTTTGTATTACGACGCCTTCCGTCGTCGCTGATTACTTGATGATCCCAACGGTTCTGAGATCGCAGTTGATGCCGCTCCACATTCCGTTCGCCCCCTGGCCAAACGCACCAACCGCACCGATGATCGTCCCGAGAATCAACGCCAGCATAACCGCGTATTCCACCGAGGTGGCGGCTTCTTCGGTTTGTAGAAACATGACAACCGATCGCATGGGAATGCCTGCATATTTCTATTGCCGATCCGGCAACTCAGAGAGGAGATGGAAAAGACGTGCTTTGTCCATCTGAAACGTACGTTGCAGACGGGCGTTGTCAAACGCGATGGCCCAGCGGGGGATTGGGGGGATTTCAGATTGGGGATTTCAGATTTCAGATTTCAGATTGCAGCTTGGAGGCGGTGTTCGCGCTAGAGGCTCTTTCGCCCCCCTGGCGAGGTTTGTTGCCACCGCGTTTTGAGATCGTTTCCTAGCGTGCGGAGCCGTCCCTCTTCTGAACCCTGAACCCGGAACCCTGCCCCCTCTCCCCTGCCCCCAGACCCCTCTCCTCGGCCCCCGGCCCCGGTTCAACGCTTTTCCAAACCTGCGACGCGGGATCAACGCCGGGGGGGTTGGGCGATTGGAGGGGAACCTGCCAGCGGGTGATGCGGTTGGCCGCTGGGCTGGCGTCGGCCGAGCCGGCAAACTCCACGGCACTTTGCACCAGACCGGCGATCGAGACGGCCGAGTCGTCGAGGACTTGGGTCTTGCCGTCCGGGCGACGCCACTGGGCGACGATGGTCTTCGGGGCGACCAGCGAGCCTTGCCCGGTCCATTGAATGCTCGACAGGAGCGGTTCGGGCGATTTGGGGCCGACAAGGCTCAGCAGGGCCGTCTGCGGGGCCGTGACAAACGCCGAGCCGTTGGCCTGGATCGTGATCGTGCCCGGCTGGTCTTCGAGGTGATCGTAGACGCACTCCAACAGCGGGCCGGAATCGCGCAGGGTAACGGCCGAAAGTCCCACGACCACCGGTTCGTCGAGCTTTGGGCAGTGGTCCAAAAGCACCAGCGGCCCAGTGCCCAGGTGGAGCAGATTGGTCATCCCCACGGCCACGGCCCCGATCGTCTGGCACCCGATTCCCACGCCAACCTGGCGAAACACGCAATCGCTCAGGTGGATCTGACCACTGGGCAAGGCCACTTCCGAGACTGCCTGGCCACTGGGATGAACCCAGCCGATGGCCACCGGCGCTGGAACCGCCTTGCCGACGGCCTGAAACGAACAGCCGTGGAACGCGGCCCGCGAGGCGTGGAGCCGGACGATCGCCGGCGAGGATGTTGATGGCCCGGCGGCCGATGCGTCCGAGTTCCAGACGAAGTCGAGGTTCTCGAAGCGAAGGTTCTCCTCGCGGACCACGAGCCCTTGGGCCGGCACGACGACCACGGGCCGCTTGCCCGGCTCGCCGCGCACGCATTGCCCCGCTCGGAGCGGGATCGCGTCGAGCGCGATGGGCCGATCGGCGGGCAGAACAACGTCCGTTGTCGTGACGACCGGGGCCTTGGGAGTAGACGCCGGCCGAGCGCGTACGCTGCCCGTCCCTTGGCTCTTCGCGAGAGGCGATGTTACAGTCCTCTTGTCCATCGCTCCGTCCTTCTCTCCGCGGGCGCCGGCAAGGTTCTTACCAGGGACCACCGTACCCCCACGCGGCCACATCGCCCAGGCAAGCCCCAGGACGACGAGCAGACACGCCGCACTGGCCGCCAGCCATAGAGACGTCGGCTTCGCCGAGTGCAACGCCAGGCGGGACGCGTTCCAACGGGCACGCCGCGGGCCGGGCCGGAGAATGCTCTGGGCCAGATGGCGTCGCCCCTTGGGACCAGGCTCGCCCAGCAGGGCGGCCAGCCGGGCCATCGATTCGGGACGGCCGCTGGGATCGCGTTCCAAACAGGCGGCGACCGCCTTGGCCAGCGCTTGGGGCGTGTCGGGGGCCAGCCGGCGCACGTCGAGGATCTCGCCGGCCTGAACCGCCCGAAGCTTCGCCAGACTGCTTCCGCCGGGCAGCGGTGGGCGTCCGGCCAACAGGTGCCACCAGACGCAGCCGCAGGCATAGATGTCGCTGGCCGTGGTCGGCGGGGTGCCGTCGGCGACGCGTTCCGGGGCCAGGTAGTCGAAAGCCTCGGGCAACAGGTCGGCGTGGGCATAGCCTTCCTCGGGCCGGACAATCCCCCGCAGGCCCGGCTCCGGGAGCACGACCTGACCAAAATCCGTGAGGATCAGGTTCCACGCGCTCAGATCGCCGTGGCAACAGCCGGCCTTTTCGACCAGCACCAGGCCGGCCAACATTTGCCGGGCGATTTCGAGGACGGTGTGGGGAGGAAAGCGGCCGTTGTGGGCGATCCACTGCCCGGCCGTGCGCCCGGCGACGTGTCGGCTGCTGGCCCAAACGCGCGTGCCATCGACTCCCGCTCGAAGCACGGGGGCCAGACGCTCGCCGCCGAGCATTCTGCTGCGTGCGGCCAGGGCTTCCAGTCGCCGGGCCGTCTCGCTGGCCTGATCGGCCGGCACTTCGGCGACCGAGAGCCGGACGAGTTGCCGCGACTTGACTTCCCGGGCCAGGTAGCTGGTCACATAACCTGGCGCGGTGAGCGATTGGCAGAGCAGATAGGGACCGACCCGCAGGGTGTCGCCGCGGCCGGCGTTGAGTTGGGAGGCTTGGAACGGGGTGAGGATTCGGGCTTGGGCCAAGGCGTCGACCCAGACCGATTCGAACAGCGGCAGATCTCGGGCCAGGCGCCGCACCCGGCCGTACATGCCGCGAACCTGCTGGTCGCTGGCCAACTGGAGCTTCTGGAGCTGATCGATCAGGTTTTGGGGAGGTGTTTCCCGCATGAACCAATGAGCTAACACATTCCCAAGTCAGGAACAATCCCAACTGCTCCAACCCCCTCTCCCTCGGGGAACGGGAGGAGGGACGATCGGTATCTGTTACCATTCCACCCCGCCCCCTCTCCCACCGGGAGCCAATCGCGGTAGGATTAGGGTTATCGGGGCGGCACGGAGGTGGCGTGCCGGAATCGAGGCGACTGGCAACGACGCGAGGACATGATGCACGATCCACGACTCGACAAACTGGCGGATGTGCTGGTGAACTATTCGACCCGGGTGCAAATGGACGACCTGGTGCGACTGAGCGGGCCGCCGCAGGCCCGGCCGCTGCTGGTTGCCCTGTATCGGGCCGTGCTGAAGGCCGGCGGGCATCCGCACGTGGAGATGATCCCCGACGAGTTGGCCGAGATCAAGTTGAAAGAGGCCGGCGAGCCCCAACTCCAGTTCGAGGATCCGCTGGATCTGTACATGGTGGAACGGATCGACGCCTCGATCAACGTCGGGGCCTCGGAGAATACCAAAGCGCTCAGCGGCACGGATCCCAAGCGTCAGGCCCTGGTGAGCCAGGCCCGCAAGAAGCAGATGACCCGTTTCCTGGAGCGGGCCGCCTTGGGCGAGCTGCACTGGGTCTACACGCAGCTTCCTTGCCAGTCCGCCGCCCAGGACGCCCAGATGTCGCTGGCGGAGTATGAGCAGTTCGTCTTTTCGGCCGGCTATCTCGATCGGGACAATCCGGCGGCCGCCTGGAGCGATTTCAGCCGGCGTCAGCAGAAGATGGTCGACTATCTGAACGAGATCGAAGAGATCCGCTTCACCACGCCCCAGGGCACCGACCTGCGGCTGAGCGTGTCCGGCCGGGCGTGGATCAACTGTGATGGGCACGAAAACTTCCCCGACGGCGAGGTCTTTACCGGGCCCGTGGAAACCGCGACCGAGGGCGTGGTCCGCTACAGCTTCCCGGCCGTCTACGGTGGACGCGAGGTGAGCGACATCCGACTGCAGTTCCACGAGGGACGCGTCGTGGAGGCCTCGGCCACGCAGGGCGAAGAGTTTCTGTTTGCCATGCTCGACCAGGACCCGGGTGCCCGGGTGCTCGGCGAGATCGCCCTGGGCACGAACTACTCCGTCCAGCGATACACCAAGAACACCCTGTTCGACGAAAAGATCGGCGGCACGTTCCATGCGGCCCTCGGCGCGGCCTATCCGGAGACCGGCGGCCAGAACCAGTCCGGTCTCCACTGGGACATGGTCTGCGACCTGCGTCAGGGCGGCGAGGTCTATGCCAACGGCAAGCTGATCAGCGGCAACGGCCGGTTTCTGACTCCCGACTGGCCGCAGCCCTGAGCGACGATCGTGCGGCCCCGGCTCGGAGTGCGCACTTGCGTACGCCGATTGAGCAGAAGGGGGGGTAGGCCCCCGTTGACGCGGCCCGCTTTCACGCTCTATCCTTGTAGGGCCGTGGCCGGATCGGCTGGCCAAGCGGTTCCCGTAAGTTTTCCTTGTTGGTCGCGAGTCGAGTTGCAGATGAAGTTGCTGGCGATTTTGCGGATGTTACCGTTGTTCGGCGTGATTCTCTACGCATGCGGGATGGGGATCTATTTTGTCACCTCCGCCTTCTCCTCGCCACCGGAAAGCGGGGTGATCCCCGTATCGCTGGCGTTCCTGACCGTCGCGCTTTTGGGCATTGCCGTGGCCATCGTTCTGGGGGGCCAGGAACACCGTATCCGCAAGCTGGAACGCCAGGCTGAAGAGCGGGACGCGGACAAGCGGTGAGCGGCGGTATGGACGAACGTCAATTAGTCCCGCGGCTGCGGCGGGCTGGCAGCTACCTGCGCTCGATCTTGATCGTGCAGTTCGGCAACGCCTGCTGAAGCTTCTTGACGCCCTCGGCGGTCACCTTGGTATCACCGAGGATCAGCGTTTGGAGTTGGCTCAACCCTTTCAAGTGCTTCAGCCCCGCGTCCGTCACATCGGCTGTGTAGATCGTGAATTCCCGGAGCTGGTCCAGGGGCCCCAACAGTTGGAGCACGCCGTCATTGAGGTCATCATTCATAATGAACAGCGATCGAAGGTGGGGAAGGTGCCTCAACTGGGTCACGCAGTCTTTGAGGCACAGCCCTTCCGGAGCACCGAGCCTGTGCTCCTCTTCGGCGATAGTGACTCGGATCACTTGCTTTCTGCGGTGATCCGAGAGGCTCGTATACACGGTGCACATCGATCCGTCCTGAAAGTCCACCTCGCCGCCGTACATCATGATCGTCCTTGCCGCTTCATACTGACGTCTTGCCACAGACTCCGCTGGTTCCTCCGAACCAACAACGAAACCCAGGCTCGCCATCAGCAGAAGCGGAATATGGACCATTGCATTCATCGCCGACTCCTTTCGGAGATGCTAGGAAGCTCGCTTTCCACGTCGCGGCTATTCTACTTCTTTCGGGGTAGTGTGACAATATCGCTCGGACTGGCCTGTTCCGGCCCCGAAGGGGCCAAGGGGCGTAGCCGTGGGCGCGAGCCCACGGAAAAGAGGCTCCCAACACACGCAAAGCCGCGCAGCGGCGACATGGAGGGCCGACGTCGCCGCTGCGCGGCTGAGGGAGCGATAGGTGGACTCGGTTCCGGGGGCTTACGCCACCCGGCTACGGCCCTACGCCGCTGCGCGGCGGAATCGGTCGTGCCAAACGCGTAGCTTCGAATTCGGTCACGCGGCAGTGGACTTCGCGCGATTCCCGGCCCTGATGGAGTCCGGGGGACGTAGCTGGGGCTTTTGAGCGCACGGAACGGAGACAAGAAGGCAAAGTCGCAAGCGGCTGCGTTCCCCCTGTTTAGGGCCTCCCTGAAAACGCGAAAGGATTTGCTACAATAGGTCGTTTCCGGCTCCCCGCAGATCGAGAGATCTTATGAAGCGATTCCAGACCGTGGCCATCGTTGGGGTGGGATTGATCGGTGGATCGATCGGGCTGGCCCTGCGCCAGAGGGAGATGGCCGAGCAGGTCATCGGCATCGGGCGACGCCAGGCTACGCTTCGGGCCGCTCGCCGGGTCGGCGCCGTGAGCCATACGACGATCGACGTGGCCAAAGGGGTCGCGGACGCCGAGTTGGTGATCGTCTGCACGCCGGTCGGACGGATCGTGGAACATGTGCGCGAGGCCGCCAAGCACTGCCGCGAGGGGGCCCTGATCACCGATGCCGGCAGCACCAAAGAAACGATCGTCGCGGCGCTGGACAACTCGTTGCCGCGTGGCTGCCGGTTCCTGGGCAGTCACCCCTTGGCGGGCAGCGAGAAGAACGGCCCCAGTCACGCCAACGCCGACCTGTTCGACGGGCGCGTGGCAATCCTCACGCCCACTAAGAACACCCGGGCGGAAGATTTCGACGCCCTGGAAGAGTTTTGGAGCAGCTTGGGATCGGTAGTCATCCAGATGTCGGCGGCCGACCACGACCGGGCCTTGGCCCTGACCAGCCACCTGCCGCACGCCGCGGCCGTGGCCTTGGCGGCCACATTGCCGGAGACCTATTTCCGCCTGACCGGCTCCGGATTCCTCGACACGACCCGGCTGGCCGGCGGCGAGCCCGAGCTTTGGAAGCAGATTTTTGCCGCCAACCGCGCGAATGTGCTGGCGGCGTTGGAGAAGTATTCGGAGAAACTCAACGCGTTGGCCGCGGCCATCCGTCAGGGCGACGACCAGGCGTTGGAAAATCTCCTCACCGCAGCGAAACGGAACCGCGATGCTTTGGGAAATTGACATCTACCCCCGCGCAGGACAGCCCGACCTGAACGCCCAGCGAGTCGCCGCCGACGCGGCCGACCTGGGTCTGGCCAAGAACCTGGAAGTCCACTCCGCCTACGGCTACCTGGTCCAGGGGGAGCTTGGCCGTGAGCAAATCGAACAACTCGCCCAGCAGTTACTGTCCGACGGCGTGGTG
>JBDKTH010000453.1:0-2225 GCA_039680305.1 Thermoguttaceae bacterium
TGGTGCAGTCCTTGTCGCAGAGATCGATGGCTGACTCCCCCACTCAAGCATAGCACTGAAAAGCAGTCTGAGACTCTCCCTCGCCCGCGCAGCGGGAAAGGGGAGGGAACCGCCCTCAGCCCGCCCCGAAACACCCCTCACGCCCCCGACGTCTTCCCGCGTGCTTTCAGCACCCGTTTCCGTTCCGCCGTATACTTCCACCACGGCCGGGCGGGCTCGCCGTCCAGGAAGCGAACGGCGGCGATGAACGTATCGAGCAGGCACGGGTCGTAGCGATGTCCGGTGATCCGGCCCAACTCGTCGTACATCTGATACGGATCCCGCCCTTTCAAGTGCCGCGGTGACAAGACGCCAAGGCTCCGCAAGTAACCGGCGATCGCCGGCCCAATGTTCGGAAGCTGCTCCAGCTCCGTGAATTCCCCGTCACGCACGTCGCCCTTCTTTCGCCCGCGTGCTTTCATCGTTCCCTTCCTTGTTCGCCAATCACGCCCCTGTGCAAAGGGGCGAACCGACGTCATTTTACCCTTCGGCGAACAGAGGAACAAAGGAAGCATGAGGGAGCAGGGTCCAAACCTTGACTGGCGGGCTTGCCAACCGCCCGCAACGGGGTATCCTGGAGGCATCGCTAGACCACTGCGAATCGAATTCTCTGGGCATCCCACCCCTTGCCAACAGGCCACGCCATGAACTTCGACCACACATCCCCGGGCAGCCACGTTACTCGTCGCCAAGCGCTCAAGGCCATCGCGGGCGCGAGTGCCGTCGCGGCGACCTCGCCGCTGGCCAGCACGGTTGCCGCCGACGCCTCCCCGCAGCCCCAACGCACGTCGGTCGTGCTCAATCCCTACGACGGCGTCGACTGGCGAACGTGCGGAAGGCACAAGGCGGCCCTCCATCTGCACACGCTCCAAAGCGACGGATATCACTCGGTCGTCGAGGTGGTCGACGCCTACCGCAAGGCCGGTTTCGAGATCATGTCGATTACGGACCACGACTGGAACCACCCCAACGCGCGGATCGAGTGGAAGCATCTGCCGCCCGAGAAGGCCAGCCCCTATCCCAAAGGCCCTCGCCCGGCGAACTTTCCGGCCGATCCCACGTGGCCCTGGACCGACTACGGCTGCGCCGAGCCCAGCACCCTGGGCATGGTCGGCATCCAGGGAAACGAACTGACCTTCCGCCATCACATCAACAGCTATTTCAGCGACTATGGGGTGTGGTACACGCGCACCGGCAAGCGTGCCCCCTACGGCGGCATTGTCGATGCAACCGGCCGCGAAGTCTGGGAGGACGACCAGCTCCTGGCGATCCGCGACAAGGGCGGGCTGGCCGTCATCAACCATCCCGGCATTCCCAGCTTGCACACGTGGTGGGAGCGAAAGCCCCTCGGCTGGTATGTCGATCGCTATCAAGAACACTCGGCCGACTATCTGATCGGCCTGGAGGTGGCAAACAACGAGCCGAAACAGGTTCCGTACGACGAGGGCCTGTGGGATCAACTGCTGGCCCGGTTCATGCCGCGTCGGCCGATCTGGGGATTCGGCAACGACGACATGCATCAGATGGAAAACGCCCGCCAGGCGTTTACGGTCTTTTTTCTCGATCGACTCGACCAGTCGACCGTGCGCAAGGCGATGGAGTCGGGCCGATTCTGCGTCTGCACCTCAACGAAGACCATCGATTACGGCAAGCAGCCTGCGGCCGGCTCCGTCTTCCCCAAGCTCGCGTCGGTCGAGGTCGACGAGACCGCGGGCACGATCCACCTGGAAGTAAGCGATTGCGACCAGGTGCGTTGGATATCCTCGCCCGAGTCGCTCGAGCCCGTGGAGGACTACAAGACCAGCGACCGCCCCTGGCCCCAGGGCCGCCTTGTCCATGTGGGCGACACCCTCCACTACCGCCAGGTCGCCGGGCTCCACAACTACGTCCGGGCCGAACTCTGCCGCACCGAAGGCCCAGACACCCATCGAACCCTCACCAATCCCTTCGGCATCGGCGTCCGTCAGGCGCAGTAGTGAGCGTTCACGTGGACAATTGCTTTGAGAATGAAAAGACCATGAAGATCCGGCCATACGAGTGCATTGACTCGCTCCGATTCGGGGAGAGCACGAAGGCTGACTGCATTGCTCTATATGGCCAGCCCAAGAACGTGCGTAAGAACCGATACAATGTGGAGGAGTACCGCTACGATGACTTCACCCTTCGTTTCGATTTGACCAACAACA
>JBDKTH010001186.1:0-16770 GCA_039680305.1 Thermoguttaceae bacterium
CTTCCCTCGGCGACCGCTGTGATAATCAGCCGGGACAGTTCTTCGGCCGTCGGCTGGGTGCCCTCGAAGTAGCGTTCCATCACGGCTTCATCGGCCACGATCACCGACTCGATCAGCGAGTCGTGAATCTCCGCGGGATCGAGCAGCGCGCCACTGGTGTCGGCGGGCAGATTGAGGGTGCTGGCGACGCCGCGGAAATCGGCCCCTTGGCCCAAGGGCACATTCAGCGGTACGCACTCCGACCCGAAGAACTCGCGAATGCTGTCCACGAGGCCGGAGAAGTTGATGTTCTCGGCGTCCATCTTGTTGATGATGACGATTCGGCCCAGCCCCGCCTTCTTGGCTTCGGCGAATACTCGCCGGGTGTTGACCTCGATCCCCGACTGGCCGTTGATCACGATGGCGGCCGTGTCGACGCCGCGCAGCGCGCCGATCGTCTGGCCGATGAAGTCCGGATATCCGGGGGTGTCGATGCCCGTGAAATGCTTGCCGGCGTGGTTGAAGTTCACCACCGTCGATTCGATGGTGTACTTGTGGGCCTTCTCCTCCTCATCGAAGTCACAGACGCTCGTTCCCTCGTCGACGCTCACCTGGCGGTTAATCATCCCGGTGGCCGTCAGGATCCGGTCGACCAGCGTCGTCTTTCCCGCTGAACCATGCCCACAAAACGCAATGTTGCGGATCTCTTCGACTCTGTACTTCACCATGAAGACTTCCCTTCGACTGTGAACGGCCCTCCCTCGACAACCGGCCCCACACGGGCCTCAGCGTTCAGGTTTGAGGGGTTGGGGTTCCGGATTCAGGTTTCCTGTTTTCAACTGGTTCGTCAGTTACGTCGAATCGAATTCTGAGGCGTGCCGTCCTCGGGATCAACGCGCCTCGGCGAGGTCGCTTGGCCGTGGGCTGCGCGAAGTGCGTCGGGCAGGCTCACGGTTCCTTCGTAGAGGGCTCGGCCGATGATGCAGCCGGCCATCGGGATCGCCGCCAATCGGGCCACGTCCTGGGCGTTGGCTACCCCGCCGGAAGCCACGACCGGAATATCGACCGCCGCCTGCATTTGGGCCATGGCGGTCAGGTTTGGACCGGAAAGCATTCCATCGGTCGCGATGTCGGTATACACGATCGCCGCCACCGGTTCCCGGGAAAAGCCGCGTGCCAGGTCCACGGCGGCCATCTGGCTGGTTTCGAGCCAGCCATCCGTCGCCACGTAACCGTTGCGGGCGTCGATCCCCAAGACGAGCGTGCCGGGGAATTGCCGCACCATCTGGCGAAACCAGTCCGGTTGTTTGATCGCCAGCGTGCCGATGACGAGTCGGGTCAGTCCCGCATCGAGAAGAAGTCGAATGGCCTCTTCGCTGCGGATCCCGCCACCCAACTCGCAGGGAAGATCAACGGCTTGGAGGATCGCCCGGACGCTTGCCAGATTGGCCGGAATCCCGTCTTTGGCGCCGTCGAGATCCACTAAATGCAACCGATCGGCTCCCTGGTCCTTCCAGTGTCGGGCCATTGCCGCCGGATCATCTCCGAAGACCGTTTCGCGGCCGTAGTCCCCCTGTTGGAGTCGTACGCATTTCCCCCCGCGCAGGTCGATCGCCGGCCAGATTTCCACCGTGAGGATACTCCCGCATGTTACGGGCCAAAACCGACAAAACGCGTAGTATGCCACACATCCCACGCGTTTTCAAGGTAACTACCGCTCAGCAAAGTTCTTGAGCATTCGCAGGCCCCAGACCTGACTCTTTTCTGGATGGAACTGCGTGGCAAACAGATTGTCGCGCCAGACCATCGCGCAAAAGGGCTTGCCATACTCGGCTTCGACCGCGATCACCTCCGGGTCGCGGGGAACCACGTAATACGAATGGACAAAGTAGAAGTGGGTGCTTTCCGGAATGTCTTCCAGGATCGGCGCAGGATGGCGGATTTGGAGCTGATTCCAGCCCATGTGAGGGATGGAATACTCCTCTGGAAGCTGAAACCGGACCACATCACCGGCCAGTACGCCGAGTCCCTTGTGCTGACCGTTCTCGTAGCTGGTCTCGAAAAGCAGCTGCAGGCCCAGGCAGATCCCGAGGAACGGTTTGCCCGAGTCGAACGCTTTCAGGATTGGCTCAACGAGTTCCCGCCGGCGAAGCTCGGCAATCGCGTCCTCGAAGGCACCCACCCCGGGTAGCACCACCTTGTCGGCGGTCAGGACCTGCTCGGGATCGCTGGTGATGGTCGCTTGATGCCCGACCTTCTCGAAGCCCTTTTGCACGCTCCGCAGATTGCCCATGCCGTAATCAATAATGGCGATCATAGCGATAAGGAGAGAAGGGTAAGGCGTTGGGTTCGACGTTTCCGGGCGCAGCGTTGGCGACAAAACCCGAGGTTGCTACCATTTGGCAAGCCCCCCAGGAGGCCGAAACTTCAAGTATCCCGGATTTTGAGATCGCCGACAAGGGCCTAGTTGGCACTCTCCGGGTAGACGACCAACTCGATTCTAGCATTTCGCTGCTTGCCGGCAGGGGTGGCGTTAGATACCACCGGATGGTTGGCTCCATGCCCCACGACGAGTAGTTGCTTTGCCTGGAGCCGCCCCTGACTAATCAGGGTATCGAAGACAGTCGTTGCGCGGGCGACGGACAGATGGTTGTTGTTGCGCCAGATGTTGTTCTGGATCGGATCACTGTCCGTGTGTCCTTCGATCCCGATGATCTGGTTCGGGTAGTCGCGAACCAACTCGTTGGCGACTGTGGTGAGCATCTGCACGCCTTCTTGGCGAAGCTGGGCGGTGCCCGGCTGGAACAAGAGATGGGCCGGCAACTCGATGCGGATGACGTCGCCGTCGCGACGCGGTTCGGGCACGCCCGGCAGGTTGAGCGTCGGGAGGGTTCGCAGGTAGCTGTTGTTCGGATTGATGGTTACCCCGCCTTGCCGCTGCATCGAGGCCATCAAGGTCTGGGTCTTCTGCTCAGTGGTCTTCTTCTCTTCTCGCACGCGAGCGAGCTGGCTGGTTGTGCTGGTCAGCTGTTCTCGCACCACGTTGAGTTGATCTTCCATGACCTTGTTGTTCTGGCGGGCTTGGGCCAAGAGCTTTTCCAGCTCCTGGTTGTCCCGATCCAGCGAACTCGCACGTGTCTGCAACTCCTGATTCTGGCGTGTCAGGGCCAGTTGTTGCTGCTGGATACCGTTGAGACGACCTTGCAGGACCATCGCGTTATCGGCGCAGCCCGTCAGGACAATGAGTGTCAGTAGCGACAACCATCGTCCTAACGCCAAACGTGGCATGGACCATCTCCTGCGGAAAGGCAAAGGCGAACTGCGACGAGCGGGCCGGATGGTAGCAAGGAGCCCGGGGGGTGGCAAGGGCAGTTCCGGACGAAATGCTAGCAGAGCTACTGGCAGTTGGCGGCAGGTCGTACGCAGCGAGAACACGGGCAAACCGTTTAGCCGCGGCACTTGTGCCACGCTTGTGGTGATTGTGGGCTATCGGATGGCGTCGCGCTGGGGTATTCACCGTAAAACCGCTTGATGTAGTTCCGATGCCAACGTGACGGGCAGTGCGGCTCCCAACCCCATCGAGCGAGGATTCGTGGTGAGAGACGCCAGTTGGCTACGTCACACAGGAGGGCGTCGGTCCGCTTGATCTCTGCGATTCGATCGAGGGTTTCTAGGGCTCGGCAAACGGTGCCAAAACTCGTTCGGCGGCCGGAGACAAAATAGATGAGGCCGAGGTAGTTGGGGAACCGCCATGATTGGTTGTAGTAGAGCAAGCAGCGGTCTGTGGCACAGTGTTCGTGGTGCCAGGCACCGAACAGCAGGATTCCCGGGGCGGAGACCACCTTGGGGAACGGGCGAAGGAGCACCTCGCGGAGTTGTCCATCGGCCGCCTCGATCACGCCATAGCGCCGACGGCGAAGAACCTCCCGGCCCTCGTCCAAATCGGTGACGATCTCAAACCACGGTCGCATGGCACGTCCCAGAAGCTCCTTGGGGTGTTCTGGAAAGTGTAGGTCATACTTTCTTCGCCACTGAAGAGGGGAGCTTCAATGATTGGTTCTATCGGGTGGTGTGACTCAAGCGGTTTTCTCTTCCGAGGAGTCGCTCGGGACTACCACGTGGATCACTCCAACCAGCGCCAGGCGGATGATTCGGCTCAGAACCAACAGCGGGGCCATGAGGGCTAAGCAACCGACGATGAACAGGGGCACAAATATCCCGAGGGCGAAGATGCCGAGGGCCCATTCCCACCAAATCGACGCCCAACGCACCAGCACGACCATCGTGGCCAGGCAGAGGAACGGTCCGTAAGGAATCTCTCGGTCGTGCCGCAACAGAAGGTTCAACAGGGCGATCACCAGGCCGGCAAACGGCGCCAGGAAGAAGACGATCAGACAGGCCTGCCAGCCAAGGAACGTGCCGATCATGGCCATGAGGGTGACGTCGCCAAAGCCCATGGCCTCGCGGCCCAGTGTGGCGTGGCCGATGATGCGGACCGCCCAGATCAGGCCCCCACTGGCTGCCAGACCGACGAGAGCTGTGAGGAGTCCGGCCCAGTGGGCTGAACCCCAAATCCAGACCGCCGCGACAAACACCGTTCCGATCGATCCCAAGATGAGGATGGGACGCGTCGAGGGGTCTCGCTGGAGCCGCGCGGCCATGAGCTGGAATGCCCGTCGCCACCCGTGGCGGGAGTACCAGGTCCGGCGCATCAAAGCCACGCACCACAGCCACCAGCAGCCGAGGCCGATGGCGAGCGAGATTCCGTGCGGAACCCCGTTGAGCCAGTCCGGCCAAGCGTAAGGTGAGGCGATCTGGAGAAAACCGAGGCTCGGGTTCTGCCCTTGCAGGCTGACCAATGGCAACAGCGACCATGGATAGATCGCCGCCGCCAACAAGCCAAAGAGCGTGCCGGGAACGGTGATTGTGTCGGGGATGATCTTCTCGTCGGCATCGATCAACGAGGCGGCGAGCATCAGGACGATCAGGACCACGTGGCAGAAGTACTGCGCATGCAGCGTGGTCTGATAGCTCAACGGCACATGCCGGGGCATCCCGGCGGGAATGTCAAGAAGACCGAGGTAGGCGATCTCCCACCAGTAGAGCACGGCGAGACCAATGCCCAAGAGGAGTTCCACCAACAGCGGCCGGATCCAAAATCCGGGGCCATGAATGCAAGCTTCCCGTCGCAGGCCCAGCCAGCCGAGGATGGGCACGCGATCGTCAGGGCGACGCGGCGGGGCCTTGGGATCGGGACGCGACCATGGGCTGATCGACCGGCGATTCCAGGCCAACTGGTAGACGGCAAGATTGACCAGGCTTCCCAGGCAGACCCCAAAGACGAACAGGCCCACCAACCGCAGCGGAAACGGGATAGCCAGAATCAAGTTCACGCGGAGTCCTCGTTCAGCCGCTTCAGGATTTCAACGGCGACGTCGTCAGGCGACTTATCTTCGGTATCGACTTCCAGATGGGCCGACTCGCGGTAAATCGACTCGCGCGTGGCGAGCAGGTGGACAATCTCATCAAGTCCCCCCTTGTTGGTGAGGTTCGGACGTCGCGTGGCGGTCGTCTGGTCGCCCGTCATTCGGGTGCGAATCGTCTCGGGGCGGGCGGTGAGCCACACGACTTTTCCGCTTGCCCGCATCACCTGGCGGCTCTCTTGGCGGAGGGGAGCCCCGCCGCCGGCCGCCAGCACCAAACGCGGCCGCTGGCACAGTTCGGCGATCACCTCGGCCTCCAGGTCGCGAAAGGCCGGTTCGCCGTCTTCCGCGAAGATGCGGGCGATCGCTTTTCCCGCCCGCCGCTCAATCTCCACATCCGCGTCGATCCACCCCCACCCCAATCGCTCAGCCAGCAGCCGAGCCACCGTTGTTTTGCCAGTCGCACGATAACCGATGAGGACGAGGGGCATGGGGAAGATTGATGACTGCGGAATGATGAATGATGAATGCAGAAGGACGAAGTCTGGACTGGGGAGCGGATGATGAGATGGTATACGAATGACGCTGAAGCTAGCTGTTCGGCTCGCCTTTCATTCATCATTCATCATTTATCCTTCATCATTTCCCTAGATTCTGGCGGCGGCGGTGACTCGCTTGATGGTGTCGTGCATCAGTTCGGCGGGGCCGTCGAGGTTGGTGAAGAGTTTGAACTGCAGGCAGGCCTGGCGGACAAACATCTCGACCCCGGTGACGACGCGGCAGTTGCGCGAGCGAGCCTCCTTGATCAACAGGGTGTTCTCCGGGTTGTAGACGACATCGAACACGAGCATGTTGGGCCGCAGGCGATGGCGATCGTAGGGGCTTTCGTCGACGTTGGGGTGCATGCCGATGGGCGTGCAATTCAAGATCATGTCGACCGACAGGGCGTGCCGGATGGACCATTCGGTGAAACGGCACTTCAATCGCTGGGCGAGTTGCTTGGCCCGGTCGGTGTCGCCGTCGGCGAGAACCACATGGATGCCGCGGCGGATCAGCCCGAAGGCGATGGCCCGGCCCACCCCGCCCGCGCCGAGGACCAAGGCGGTTTTGCCTTTGAGCGGTTCCGCTTCGCCGCTGTCGGCGACGGCTGCTTCGAGGCTGTCCATGGCCGCGCGATAGTCGGTGTTGTAGCCGGCCCGCTGCTGGCCGTCGAGCACGATCGTGTTGGCAGCTCCGATTCCCTTCACGGCGCCGTCGACCTGGGTCAGTTTTTCGATCACCGCTTCCTTGTGCGGGATTGTCACGCTTAGTCCCTTGATGCCGATCGAGGGGGCCTCGTCGAGGAAACAGCTTAGATCTTCCCGGGGCACGCGGATCGGCACGTAGACCTTATTGAGGTTCATCTGCCGGAAGGCCGCGTTGTGGATCTGCGGGCTGAGGCTGTGGCCGATCGGATCGCCGATGACCGCATAGACTTCCGTCTCGCGGTTGATCTCGTCGTAGTGGTAGATCTCGGTCATCTGCTCGAAGCTGAGCTGCCCCGGGGCCAACGCCCGTTCGTGATGGAACGTGGCGTAGGTGAATGGCGCCCCGAAGCGGCCGGTGAGGATCCGCGAGAAGACTCCCATGTCGCCCATGCAGATGCCGACCGTGGGGACCTTGGCATTCTCGACCAATCGCAGCATGCGGAAGTTGTCTTCCGGATGGTTGGCCATCGTGCAGATCTTGATGATGTCGGGATCCAACTGGCAGAGCCGCTGATGGAGGGCTTCCAGGTCGTCGGGCGTCTTGCGGAAGTCGTGGAGGCTGACGATGCGCTTCGTCTTGCCGAAGCGGGGAATGCCGCCGGCTATGTCGCACTCCAGGTCGATGTACTCCACTCCCTCGGCGATGGCCGTGCGGATCAGCATCAGTCGCTGTTCCTCGGTGCCGGCCCACTTGCCCCCATCCCGTTCGCGCCGGCAGGAGATGATCACCGGACTGGGGCGGTCGGTGATGAGCCGTCGGATGTTGACTTCGCCGCGAATGTAATCGAGGCGCAGTTCGACGAGCTTGGCGCCCTGCTCACAGAGGTGTCGATGCTCGGCGATGACATGCCGATGACGGCCACGGCCAATACTGACGCAAATCATAGCAGGGTGTCGGGGTTGGTGGTTGAAAATTGGGGAGTGGAACGCGAGGACGGTGACTCGGGCGGGCTACGGGCGTACGACACAAGCCGAGGCCGCTACCGCCAAGTCATACTAAACCATTATTGTGGCCCAAACGTGGGAGAAAATCAAATCCTGTCCAAACGTGGGGGGAAAGCCGATTCGTGACCTCGGGGATCTCCAAAGTCTTTCCGTCAGATCCTCCGGAACTGTTTATCCAGCTCCTCACGGCTGAAGACCAACGCCGTAGGGCGACCGTGGGGGCAATGATGAGAGTCTTCGATCAGGTATCGCCGTTGGAGCAGGGCGTCGATCTCCTCCGGGCTCAGCCGGTCGCCGGCCTTGATCGCCGCTTTGCAGGCGATCGTGTGCAACAGCTCGTCCAGCAGGTCGCGGCGGTCGGGGGTCTTGCCGCCCGAAAAGAGCGGTTCGAGCAACCCCCGCAAGACCTCGACGGGGTTCATGTTGGCCAGCATTGCCGGATAACTGGCGATGAGGATCGTGGCCCCGCCGAATGGCTCAATCTTTAGCCCCAATTGGGCCAACAGTTCGCGGTGCTCGAGCGCCGCGGCCACCTCGTTTGGGCTGAGGTCCACCGGCTCGGGCACCAGCAGCGTCTGCGACTCGATCGCCCCGCCCTGGATCCGCTCCCGCAACTGCTCGAAGAGAATCCGCTC
Organism: Thermoguttaceae bacterium; assembly: GCA_039680305.1. Taxonomy (GTDB): domain Bacteria; phylum Planctomycetota; class Planctomycetia; order Pirellulales; family Thermoguttaceae; genus JBDKTH01. The sequence continues at coordinate 8,230 of JBDKTH010001186.1, forward strand.
GTGCAACGCGTGCTGATCGACCACCATTACCCCGTCTTCGCTCTCGGCTACGAGGTAGCGATTATGAATCTGCAGCGCCTTGACGGCCATCGCCGGCGCGTCCGGTCCCGCGTCGGGCTGGGACGCCGACGGGATTGCCGGGGCTGTTTCGTCGTCTCCCTCGTTCGCCGCCGCCGGAGCCCAACTCCGGTTCAAGCGGGTCAGTTCCAGCGGAGCGTGCGACGAGGAGTTGCCACGCGGCTCGGCCTCACCTCGGTCGGGATTTGAGCTCGATCCGGCTTCCCAGGAGCTTACCTGGCCCTTGGCCCAGTCGACCACCTGTTGCCGCACTCGCACCGCCTGCTGCTCGTCCAAAGCGTTGGTCGGGTCGTCGTCCGTCGGCAGTGCCACGCGGCTGGTCAGGTCGGTGCCGAGGAACTTGGTGCGCAGGGTGGCGAGCAACTGGCCGTAGAGCTGGCTCGAATCCTGGAAGCGAACTTCCAGCTTGGTGGGATGGACGTTGACGTCGACCATGTCCGGCGGCATCACGAGTGTGAGGAACGCGATCGGATACCGCCCGGTCATCAAAAGCCCGCGATAGGCTTCGCCCAGGGAGTGTTGCAGGGAACGGTCGCGGATGAATCGCCCGTTGAGAAATAGATACTGCATCCGGTTATTGCTGCGGCTCTGATCCGGATGGGCCACGTAGCCGGATAGTTGCACCTGCTTGTCGGCGCTTTCGACCCAAAGCAGGGCATCGGCGACTTGACGGCCAAACAACCGAGCGATCCGCTCCTGCCACTGCTGCGAGCCGGGCAGGTCGAACACGACCCGATCGTTGTGCCGCAGCGTGAAATGGACGGCGGGGGTTGCCAGGGCCACGCGGATGAAGGCCTCGCTGACATGCCCCAATTCGGTTTGGGCCGACCGGAGGAATTTCCGCCGCACAGGCGTATTGAAGAACAGGTTGCGGACCTCCACCGCGGTGCCGACGGGGCATCCACACGGCGCAATCGGGCCCGCCTGGCCGCCATTGACTTCCACTTGCATCCCGCTCGTGTTGTCCGGCGTCCGGCTGCGGAGCGTGAGGTGGCTGATCTCGGCGATCGAGGCCAGGGCCTCGCCGCGGAAGCCCAAGGTGGCGATGGAAAACAGGTCATCGGCGGTCGAGATCTTGCTTGTGGCGTGGCTGGCCAGGGCCAGCGGCAGTTCGTCGGGCGGGATACCGCAGCCGTTGTCCACGATCCGGACCAGTTCCATGCCCCCCGCCTCGACCGAGACGTCGATCCGCGTGGATCCGGCGTCAACCGCGTTTTCCAGCAACTCCTTGACCACGCTTGCCGGGCGTTCGATGACCTCGCCGGCAGCAATCTTGTTGATAAGGCTTTGCGGGAGTTGACGAATGGGTGGCATGCGTCTGGGGGAGGCGGTTAAGAGAGGTACAAAGGTTGAAGGACATCCCTGCGGGAACCGTGCCCCTAGAGCCCATACTCTTTGATCTTCCGGTACAGCGTACGCTCGCCGATGTCGAGCATCTTGGCGGCCTCTTCGCGGTTGCCACCGGCCACTCGGAGGGTCTCGGTGATGAACAGCCGCTCGATTTCTTCCAGCGACTTGCCCACCAGGGCCGACAGCGAGGAGGTCGATGGCGGGTCGATGGCGGCAGACTGGACGGGATCGACAAGCTCTTCGGGCAAGTCGTCCATGTCCAGCAGGCCGTCGTAATCGACCACGACCATGCTTTCCACCACGTTGCGGAGTTGGCGCACGTTTCCCGGCCATTGGTAGGCCAAGAGCTTGCGCCGGGCGGGCGGCGTCATGCCCTTGATCTGCTTGCCGTGTTTCTTGGCGAACAGCTTGATGAAGTGATCGATCAGGACTGGAATGTCGACGCTGCGTTCCTGGAGGGTTGGCAGGCGGATCGTGACGACCTTCAACCGGTGGTAAAGGTCGCTGCGGAATGTGCCGGCCTCGATCGCGTCTTCCAGGTTGCGGTTCGTGGCGGAAAGGATCCGCACGTTCACCTTGATCGGATCGTTCGAGCCGACCCGGGTGATCTCGCTGTTCTCCAGCACGCGGAGCAACTTGATCTGGGTGGCCAACGGCATATCGCCGACCTCGTCGAGGAACAGCGTGCCGCCGTGGGCGTATTCGAACTTGCCCACGCGATCCGACGAGGCGTCGGTGAATGCCCCTTTGACGTGGCCGAACAATTCGCTTTCGAGGATGTTCTCGCTCAACGCGGCGCAGTTGAGGGCCACGAACGGCTTGTTCTTGCGAGGGCTGTTGTGGTGAATCGCCTGCGCGACCAGTTCCTTGCCAGTGCCCGTTTCACCCTGAATCAGCACGCTGGCGTTGGTCGGTGCGATCCGCTTGAGCCGCTCGATCACGTCGCGCATCTGCGAGCTGTCGCCGATGACTCCCTCGAACCCGAACCGTTCGTCGAGCCGTCGTTTCAGTTCGAGGTTGGCCTGACGGAGCCTCGCGCTTTCGGCCGCCTTCTGGGTGACGGCGCGAAGTTGGCCCAAGTCCAGCGGCTTGAGCAGATAGTTGAACGCCCCCTGCTTCATGGCCGTCACGGCCGACGGGATCGTGCCGTGGCCAGTGATCAGGATGACCTCGCAGTCGGGGTGCTGCGCCTTGGCCCGGGTGAGGATGCCGAGGCCATCGATGTCGTTCATTACCAGATCGGTGATAATGACATCGTAGTTCCCCTCCTCGATCAACTTGGCACCTTGGGTGCCGGAGACCGCGACCTTGCACACGGCGCCGATGCGATCGAGACTCTCGGCCACGGCCTGGGCGTGCGCCTCATCGTTGTCCACGATGAGTACTTCTGCCGGGGGGCTGAGGCGTTCGTCGGTTTTGGTCGTTTCCGTGGTCGCCATGTGAGTGATAATACAAAAACAGCCTCCGCCGGACCAGACCCCGCGCGAGGCCACGACCCCTTACGACGGCAAGGTCGCGTCGGCGCCAAGGCGGGGGAGCACGGGAAAGCGGAGGGTAAACTGCGTGCCGCAACCTCGCTCACTCTGCACGGCAATCTGCCCGCCATGGGCCTCAACGATCTTCCGTGTCGTGGGCAGTCCCAGGCCCGAGCCGCCCGGCTTGGTCGAATAGAAGGCGTCGAAGGCGTGCTCGCGCGTCCGCTCATCCATGCCGCAGCCCGTGTCGATCAGGTCCAATGCCACCCAATCGCCTTGGGCGCTGGTGCGCACGACGAGCTGACCGCCGTTGGGCATGGCCTGCTGAGCGTTGATCACCAGGTTCAACAGTGCCCCGCGAAACGTCTCGCGGTCCAGGAGAATCGTGGGCAGATCGGCCGCCAGATAGTCGATGATCTCGATCCGCCCTTCCTTGGCCTTGGGGTCGAAGAACCGCAGCACGTCGCTGACCTGCTCGTTGAGGTTCGTCGGCTCCAGTTTCAGGCTTCGGACCTTGGCGTAATTGAGAAAGTCGTCCAACAGATCCTGCAAACGTTGGCATTCCCGTTGCACGACCGCCACCTTGGCCAAGGCGCGGCGGTCCCGAGGATTCTCCGGATCGGTGAACTCCTCGGCCAGAAGCTCCATGTTCAGCCGGATCGTGGAGAGCGGGTTCTTGATCTCGTGGGCCAATCCGCCCGCGAGACGTGCAATCTCCGTGTACTGGTCGACCAGCTTCCGGTTGACTTCGTCAGGGGTGACGCCAGGCGGAGGAATCATGGGGCTGTGCCTAGAAAAGCAATCAGCTACCAGCACTCAGGCCCTCCGCGAACCTTGCGGCTCGCGGAGGGCTGATCGCTGATAGCTAACAACTGGCTACTTAGGAGTTACCTCCGGTCGCGGTCCCGCCCGCGGTCGCGGCCTCGATCACGTCCGCGGTCGCGATCACCGTGCCGCTGCTGCGGCGGCGGGGCCGACTCCGACGGCTCGTCCGATGACTGCGGCTGCTCCGAGCCCTCGCCACCCTGCTGCTCCTTGAGCACGGCCTTGCGGCTGAGCTTGACGCGGTCCTGGTCGTCGACGGCGATGACCTTGACCTGCATCAGATCGCCGACCTTGCAGACGTCGGCGACGCTCGAGACGTACTCATCGGACAGCTCGCTGATATGGCAGAGCCCGTCCTTGCCGGGAAGGATCTCGATGAACGCGCCGAAATCTTTGATGCTGGTGACCTTGCCGTCGTAGATCTTGCCGACCTGGACCGAAGCGGTCAGGGCCTCGATCTGGCGCAGGGCTTCCTGGGCACCTTCCGATTCCTGGCAGGCGACCGTCACGGTGCCGTCGTCTTCCACGTCGACCGAGGCGCCGGTCGATTCCTGGATCGAGCGGATCATCTTGCCGCCCGGGCCGATCAACAGGCCGATCTTGTCGGGGTCGATCTTCGTGCGCAAGAGACGCGGCGCCCACGTGGAAATCTCGGGACGCGGCCGGGGAATTGCGGTGAGCATGTTGCGGAGGATTTCCATGCGTGCTTCGCGTGATTGTTCCATCGTTCCGCGGATGATCGCTTCGCTGATCCCCTTGGTCTTCAGGTCGAGCTGGATGCCCGTCACGCCGTTCTGCGTGCCGGCGACCTTGAAGTCCATGTCGCCGTAGTGGTCTTCATCACCGATGATGTCGGTCAGCAAGACCCATTGATCGTTGTTTTCCTTGACCAATCCGACGGAGATCCCGGCGACCGGATTCGAGATCGGCACGCCGGCGGCCATCAGGCCCAGGGTGGCCCCGCAGACGCTGGCCATCGAGCTGGAGCCGTTCGACTCGAGAATGTCGGAGATGATGCGGATCGTGTAGGGGAAGGCGTCGCCCTCGGGGAGCACGGATTTGACGCTCCGCTCGGCCAACGCGCCGTGCCCGATCTCGCGACGTCCCGGTCCCCGGATCGGCCGCACTTCGCCGACGGAGAACGGAGGGAAGTAGTAGTCGAGCATGAACTTCTTGGTGTACTCGTCGGCCAGGCCGTCGACGCGCTGCTCGTCCCGCGTGGTCCCGAGCGTGACGGTGATCATCGCCTGGGTTTCGCCACGCTGGAACATCGCCGAACCGTGGACCCGGGGCAGCACGTCCACCTTGCAGGTGATCTCGCGCAACTCCGTGTTGCTGCGGCCGTCCGGACGGGTGCCGGCGAGGATCAGGTCGCGCACCACGCGGCGTTCCAATTCGTGCCACGCCACGTCAAGCGACGCCGGGCTGATCGCGCCTTCGGCCGCCGGGTCGGGAATCAACGCCGCCACGGCCTGCTGCTTGAGGTTGGCGACCGCCTCGGCCCGGGCCTGCTTGCCTTCCGTGCGCTTGGCAACCAGGAAGGCGTCGTAGAATTTCTCTTTGAGCGAGGCAAACACGCCGCTGACGTCCAACGGAACGAAGGACGCCTTGACCGGCTGAACCTTCGCGATCATCTCTTCCTGCAGCTCGCATACCTGTCGGACGTAGTCAAAGGCCGTCATAATCGCCGTGACCATCAGGTCCTCGGGCATCTCGCGGGCAAAGCCCTCGATCATGAGGATCGCGTCCTTGGTGCCAGAGACCATTAGGTCCAGGTCGCTCTCTTCCAGCTCGTCGTGCGTGGGGAACGGCACGAATCGGCCGTCGATGTACCCCAACCGAACCGAGCCCACGGGCCCTTCGAACGGTGCGGGAGACAGGGAGAGGGCCATCGAAGCGGCGTTCATCCCCAGGAAGTCACCGTCGGTCTGACGGTCACTGGACATGACGAAGGCCTGCACCTGGACCTCATCGATGTAGCCGTCCGGGAAGAGGGGACGGATGGGGCGGTCGATCAACCGCGAGGTGAGAATTTCCTTGATCGTCGGACGACCTTCCCGCTTCAAGAAGCCCCCGGGGAACTTCCCCGCGGCGGCCACGCGTTCGCGATAATCACACGTCAGCGGGAAGAAGTCGGCATTCGCTCGCGGCGGGCCCAACGCGGCGGCGGCGAGCACTACGGTTTCCCCGTATCCGACTAGACAACTGCCAGCAGCTTGTTTCGCCAGCTCTCCGGTTTCAATCCAAAGGGTGGATTCTCCGATCCGTTTCTCAACACGTACTTTCAATTTTCGTCCTACCTTGCTGCACTGGGAGCTCTGGCGGAACGTTCCCCAAAAGGGAACAGTCACGCTGGCCGAGCGCGCCTAAGCAGTCCCTCACGAAAGGGAATGCCTAATCACCTCGGTCGATCGCGCAGTGCCCAGCTCGCACGGAGTGGCGAGCCGTCCTCGGAAGCTGGAGAAGGAACGCGGACTACTTGCGGATGTCGAGACGTCGAATTACGTCCAGATAACGTTGCGGGCCTACCTCTTTAAGGTAGTCCAGCAGACGTCGCCGGCGACTCACCAGCATCAACAGGCCGCGTCGCCCGGCGTAGTCCTTAACGTGCCCACGCAGGTGTTCCGTGAGGCCATTGATCCGGCTGGTCAGGATGGCGATTTGGACCTCGGCAGAGCCGGTGTCACCGTCCTGACGCTTAAACTGCTGGATCAGCTCCTGTTTCCGCTCTTTGGCAATAGTCATCTCTTACCACAAGTCCTTGATTCTGGCCAGCTTCCGATGCTTCTGGGTGAAGCACGATCCTCCAGCGTATCTACCAGAACTCTACCCAAACTTAGCGATACCAACTCAACAATGCCGTTAGTGTACCACTTGCCGGCTATTTTGCAACGGGGGATGTTCCAGTTACCTAGCCGGTTTGGAACCCTCGCGACAGTCCATGATCCCCTTCGCTAGAGCGGTTTGACCGCTTTTGGTTCTAGCGAGGGGGATCGCTCTTTGGGCGAATTCCATAGGCGATGGAACGTAAGAGTCTACGCGAACGGCCCGCCGACCGCAACTCGCTGCCAGCGAATTATCTCCGACTGGTTGGCGAAACGGTTCGACCGTGAGGACCCCGCCACTGATTCGGAAGCGGACGGCGCCGGTCTCGCCGGTGTGCAGGATTCGGCTGCCGGCCTGGCGATATTGGTTCATGGTCTCCCGGGCGTCCCAGCGGTGGCCGCCGCTGATCCCCACCCAGTCGGGCTGGGACCAGGCGGCCAGGCCTGGCGGGTCGCTGCTGCGGCTGCCGTGATGGGGGGCCAACAGGACGTCGCAGTCCCAGGGCTCCTCGGCCATCACATCCTCGAGGCCTGGCGAGGTGAGGTCGCCGGGCAGGAGGAGGCGGCGGTGCTGGTATTCAATGGCCAAGACGATGCTGTTGGCATTGTCACCGCCCAGGACTCCTCGTCGCGGCGGGTGGAGGACCTCGATCCGGCAATCGGGGCCGCCACGCAGGCGATCGCCGGCCGAGATCTCGCGGAGCGGGGTGCGGGCTTGGCGGATGGCGTTTCCCAGGGCCGTTAGGGCTGGATTCGCTTGGTTCTCGAACATTACGGGCGACACATAGACCACGCCGACCGAGAACTGGCGGAGCAGTTCCGGCAAGGCATTGTAGTGGTCGGCGTCGGCGTGGGAGAGGATCACGGCGTCGAGGTGCGTGATCCCCTTGGACCAAAGGCAGCCGGCGATCGTTCTCGCACCGTTGTGAGGTGAGGAGAACTGGCCGGCATCGTACAGCATGGCCGCGCCGTTGGGCAACTGGAGCACCACGGCGCAGCCATGCTCCATGGAGAGAAAGGTGGCCTCCAAACCATCGCGGTGGCTGTGAAGGAAGTGGACGCCAAAGCCGATCGCCGACCAGCTGGCCAGGATCGCCACGCACCAGCGACGCGGTGGACGGAGCCGGGGAAAGGCACACAGGATGCCCAGACCCCCGTAGAACCCGGTGAGCCACCAGTCGGCCGGCCCTGGCACCCAAATATGGCTTGCCGGCACCGCCCGGGCGGTCTCCACCAGCCAATCGAGCGTCCAGATCGATCCGTCGCAAAAGCGGCTGAAGATCCACGCCACCGGCGTTAGCCATCCGCTGAAGGCAATCGCGCCGGCTCCGCTGATCAACGCCACTGGCACCGGAAGCCAAAGGAGCGTGTTGAGCACCAACGCGGCCAGTTGAAACAGATGAAAGCGGGCCATCACCAGCGGCAAGGTCAACAGCCAGATGGCCGCACTGACCAGCGTCATCTGCCAGACGCCGCGCCCAATCGCCTTCAGTGCCCACGATAGCCAACCCTGGCTCTCGTCGATCAATTGCTGGAGTCGATCCGACTCCTGGCCATCGCGGTGCCCGAGAGGCCGATACATGATCAGGCCGGCCACGGCGAGAAACGACAGTTGTACGCCGACGTTGAACAGGTGTCCCGGGTTCAGCGCCAGCACGACCAGGGCGGCTGCGGCCAGCGAATTGAACGGGAGCGAAGGACGGGAAAGGCCGGTCGACAGGCACATCACCAGGACGATGATCAGCGAGCGGATCGCGGGCGGCTCCGCGCCGGTGAGCAGGGTGTAGAGCGTGGTCAACACGGCGACGAGTACCAGCGTTCGCCGCCGCGGGACCGCCAACAGACGCAGCAGCCACAGCACCGACCCGGCGATGATCCCCACATGCATTCCGGAGATCGAAAGGATATGAATCGTGCCGGTCTCCAGAAAAGCCTGGTTTCCCTCGCTGCCGAGTTCTTCACGCAGACCCAAGAGCAACGTCGTCGCC
>JBDKTH010000953.1:0-8249 GCA_039680305.1 Thermoguttaceae bacterium
CCTTCTTGCGCTCTCCTGTTCGGTGTCGTATCGTTCTTCCTTAGTCCTTAGTCCTTCATGTCCAGGCCTGCCCGCATCAGCGCCAGTTTTGCAGCCGTGGTTGTGGCGTACTGGATGTATGCCTTGATCGCGGTGCCGCTGATCGAGCCGCGCGTCAGGCGGCTGGAGAGCGATGTCGCGGTGCGCCCGGAAGACGGGCAGGCGGAAGTGGAGCGGCAGCTGCGAGCCCTGCAGGGGCTGTTCTCGGCCGGTTGGGACCTGAAGAACGCCAAGATCCTGCAGAGCGATCAGGTCAAGCTGCTGATCTACGACTACACGAGTCTGGGCAACGGGAAGGTGGAGATCCGGCCCTGCGCGATGATCTACACCCCCAGCGATCCGGCCATCGGGGAGGAGGAACGCCTTCGCCAGGCGGTGGTCCTCGAAGCGCCGGAGGGGGCGGTGCTGCAGTTCGATCAGCCGTTCGAACTGAGCCGGGCAAAGATCGGACGCCTGGTCAACGGCCGGCTCAAAGGGCGAATTACGATCCACAGCGACAGCAAACGTCCCGGCCCGGAAGACGATCTGGTGATCGTGACCCGCGAGGTGGACATCAGCGACCAGTGCGTCTCCACGCCGTATGAGGTCGAGTTCCGCTATGGGCCCAACTACGGCCGCGGCCGGCAGTTGTTCGTCAAGCTGTTACCGGGCGATTCCGGGGGCGGGTTGCAGCAGCATGGGCCGAACATCGCCGGGATCGAGTTCTTCCAGATCACCCAACTGGACAAGCTCCACCTCGATTTCAGCGACAAGTCGCTCCTCCCTGTGCGAAAGACGCCGGCGACCGCGGCCGCTCCGCCCGCCCTGGCCGCTCCGCCCGCCCCGGCCGAGCCGATGGGGCCGATGGGTCAGATGGGGCAGATGGACGGGCCGATCGAGGTCAGTTGTCAGGGGCCGTTCCGCTTCAGTCCCGTGCAGCAGATCATCACGTTCGAGGATCAGGTCGACGTCTTGCGGCTCCAACCGAACCAGACCTGCGATTCGTTGAGCTGCGAATTGCTGGAGATCTTTCTGGCGAAGTCGCGCAGCGCCGTCGGGGAGAAGGGGGAGAAGGCGGCGTCCAAGAAGGTTGCGGCCGGCTTGGACCTCCAGCCGCGACGGCTCCAAGCCACCGGCCGTCCGGTGGTCCTCCGCGCCCCGAGCCAGAACATGGAAGCCCGTGGCGAGCGGTTGGAGTACGACATCGAGCGGCGCCTGTTCGGGCTCGACGGCCAGCAGCAAGAGGTGGTCTTGCGCCAGGAAGCCAACGAAGTTCACGCCAGGAGCCTGGAGTACCAGCAGTCCGAGGTGCCGGGCCGGCTGGGGCGGTTGGCCTCCCAGGGCCCCGGGTGGCTCCGGGTGTCCGGCCGCTTCCCCCAACCGTTCGGCGCCCGCTGGAACGGTCAGTTGCATCTTGACCCCGATGAAGATCAACGGCATGTGATCTCCTTGACCGGAGGGGCCGAACTGACCTACGGCGCGATGGGCACGCTCGCAGCGACGCGGATCTTCTTCTGGCTCTTCGAGACGCCGTTGCCGGGCGCGGCCGAGAAGTACCAACGCCGCCCCGATCGGATGATCGCCCAGCAGAACGTCCAGTTCAACTCGCCCAAGCTCTCCGGCGCCCTGGCCCAGATGGAAGTCTGGTTCCAGCAGGCCGCCCCGGTCGCTCCGCAGGCCGCGGCAAGCGACGCCGGCCGGGAGCAACGCCCCGTCCAGTCCGGTTGGGGCAGCCGCCTGCGCACGCTGATTCCCACGGCCATGCGCCTGGCGTGGCGCTATCCGGCCCTGGCCCAGACGATGCAACGGCAAATGGCCGGTGTCGCGCCGGGCTCGCCGCTGGACGAAGCCGGCCCGTCGCGGCATTTCCACGTCACCGGCGATATCCTGCAAGCCCTGGTCCTGATGCGCGGCGAGCAAGCCGACCCGACCAAGCTGCTGATCGATGGCAACGTCCGCTTCGAGGAGACCCAGACGGCGCAGCCCGGCGAGCGGCCGATCCTGATCACGGGCGACCGGGTCCAGATCTTCGATCCCACCAAGATTCATGCCGCCGTCACGGTGACCGGCACCCGGGCCCACTTCGAAGGCCCGCGCATCGCCCTGAACGGGACGAACATCAACGTCAACCGCGGCATCAACCGGCTCTGGATCGACGGCGCCGGGCGCATGGACCTGGAGGTGGATCGCGATCTGGAAGGCCGTTCGTTCGGCGAACCGACCGTGATGCAGATCGAATGGCAGCGGCAGATGACGTTCGACGGGCGCAAGGTCCATTTCGAGGAATCGGTCGTGGCCGCCACGCCGCTGCAGCAGGTCCGCACCGAGACCCTGGACGTCATGCTGCAGCAGATGATCCGCTTCGACGAGATCGATGCTCAGCCGGAGGTCAAGCCCGCCAGACTCCGCTGCGGCGGCGGAGTGGTCGTGGAAAGCCAGACCTTCGACGCCCAAGGCCTCTTGTCGCGGGAGAAGATGCAGATTGGCGATCTGGATGCGGACCTCGACACAGGAGATCTGCTGGCCAATGGACAGGGCTGGATGAACTCGGTCCGTCTCCAGGCCGGCAATCCCATGGGCGAGGCCGGGCTGCCGGGCGGTGCGCCGACGGCCCCGCCTCAGGCCGCCGGTCCAGCCGCACGCCGCCTGGTGTTCCTGAACGTGCGCTTCCAGGGCGAGATCATCGGCAACCTCCAACGCCGCGAAATGGCCTTCCACGATCACGTGAAAACCTCGTTCGCCCCGATCCCGACGTGGGACACCACGCTCGACCCGGACGACCCCGACGCCCTCGGCCCCGAGGGCTTCTTGCTGACGTGCGACCGTCTGGGAATCGCCGACATGGACACCCCGACCGGCGAAGGCCGGGCCATCGCGCTGGAGGCCACCGGCGACACGGTGGTCGAGGGCCAGACCTTCACCGCCCGGGCCGTGCGCATGACCTACGACAAGGCCAAGGACCTCCTGATCCTGGAGGGCAATGGTCACACCAACGCGGAGCTTTCCGGCCAGAAAGTCATCGGCGGCCCAATCTCCACGGCTGCCGCCCGCAAGATCCACTTCTGGCCCACCTCCGGCCGCCTGAGCATCGTTGGCGGCCGCTGGCTGGAGTTGAACGACCTTCCCACGATGGGCGGTTCCCCCGTCCCGGGCCTAGGTGCGCCCAAGCCGCCCCCCGAGCCAACCCCGCCGGCGTCGATCGGTCTGAATCCGCGTGATGTGATCCGCAACTCCCTCCAGCCCCGGCCGAAGCGGTAAGGGACCGGCTCACGCGGATGTATCGGTTCTTGCCAGGGGATCAACGGTACGCATCTTCCCTTGGCCCGCTCCGCCCGCCTTGGACCTTCGCGGCCACACGAGCATCGAAACGAGGCACGCAATCAGGCCCGCCAACGCAGCGCAGTTGGGCCAGTTCACCTTCCGTGCGGCGTACGTCGCCAGTTCCTCTTGTTTCTGGCGATCCCCCAAGAGCGCCGCGCGGAGCAGATCGGCAGGAACCTCAGGCGAAATCAAGCACACGTGACCGTCGGCGAATAGCGCGTTGGCTCCCGCCAGTTGATCACGGTAGAAGAACGAGTCCTTGTCGAAGTGTTTGCTCGATAGGGCGGAAGGGCAAGACGGCGAGGGCGTGAGAATCTCGTCCAGGGAGACATCGCGCGGTTCTGTCCAGGCGATCCGCACGGTACAGGTTTCAACGACCCGGACAGGATTCGAGGCGTCCTCTGCGCGATGGTCCGGCTCCAGCCAATCGCCCTCCGGCCCCGTGACGGCCACGTAATTCGCCGTTCCGTCCGGCCTGTCCCTTAAGTCGCTCCAGCATTTATAGATCGAGAGTTGGATGTTGGCCAGCTTGCGGTTGGTGGGGCCGTCCCAAGGCTCGCTGCGATCGTACTGCTGGAACAGATTGCACTCCCCTGGGAACAGATGGCCGCGATCCACGAAGGGCAACAGGAGGACCCGCCAACTGAGCAGAGCCTGGCCTTCATGGTCGCATTGGCGTACTGGCGGGAGCCGCCCATGGGCCGTCTGATAGCTGAGTAGCCCCAAGCCGATTTGTTTCAGATTCCCCGTGCACCAACGGCGACGGCCCGGCTCTCGTTGGCTGCCTACGGCAGGAAGCAACAGGCCGGTCAGGAAGAGACCGCATAGCAGGCCCGCGGCAAAGCGTGCCAAGGCTTGCCATCGTGACTTGACGCTACGCACCCCCGCCACGATGCCCACGAGAAATGGCCCGACCAACACCCCCCACGGGCCAAACACCGCCAACGACAACGCCACGAGCACCGCGGCCGCAAACAGGGCGGAAAGTGTGAATTGCATCGTCGTCGATGCTCCCTTGGGTGATTCGTCGGAATTCCGGGAATACGTGAGCCGGGCGGAGCCCCGTGAAACAACCATGATGCTACTCAATTGAGGACCGTGGAGCAAAGGTTGGTAGGGCCCGCCGGGGCCCATCACGTTGGGGGCTCAGCCCCGGAGGCGTTTCAGCCCGATGAACCGTTTTCCGGATCGCCCGGTTCCTAAGAGTTGACTCCGACCAGGAAAACCGCGATGTTTAGTAAATCAGGACTCTTCTTCAGAGCTAGTCTTTCGTCCGACGCGACTTCTATAATTCCTGCGGGATCAGCATGGAAAGGAGAAAGACGATGCGGCAAATGGAGATAAGCTACCAAGACTTGCGTGGGGTAGACCCCGCCTACGTGGAGAAGCTGCGACGAAGAGAAGAGGTGATTCGGCAGGCGATTGACGAGCGAGGCCGTCACGATGCTTCGGTTCGATGGTCGTACGTCGACGACGGCTCACGCAATTACGTGTTTCGTCTGATTGCGGCGACGGATCAGAACGATTGCATTGTGCAGGTGTCTCCTTTGGATTTGACGCTGGAGCCCGAGCAATTCGAGCAGATCTTGGCCGAAGGGAAGCGGTCCTGTGGCGACATTCCTCAGTAAGCCGCCCGGCTGGATGCAGGTATCGCCATGAGCACGAGCGACAAGCCAGATGGCCAATCCCCGCGGCATGCCCGTCATGCTCGGTTTCAGGCAGCGGCGCTGGGGGCCGGCGCGATCGCAGCCGTAGTTGGCGCTTGGTTTCTAGATGCATGGGTCTCTGGCTCCATGGCCGAGCGCGGCGTCACCAGCATCACCGTGAAAACCAACGCCGCCTTGAGCCTGCTTCTTGCGGGCTTGGCGCTCATGCTGCTGGTGCCGGAACGGGCAGGGCCGGTGCGGCAATGGCTCGGCCGGCTCTGCGCAACGGCCGTGTTTCTTCTGGGGGTATTGACGTTCAGCGAACACCTTTTCGGCTGGGACTTGGGCATTGACCAACTGCTGGCCAAGGAGCCATCCGGGGCGATGGGGGGGCTGCATCCCAATCGCATGGGGCCGTCCGTCTCACTGAGCTTTGTCCTGGCCGGTCTGGCGTTGCTCGTGCTGAGCCGTTGCGGCAAGCGAACATGCCTGTTGGCGCAGTCGCTGGCTTCTGGGGTGTGCCTGATCGCGTTGCTGGGGATCATTGGCTATCTCTACGATGTCCAACAACTTTACGACTTGGTCCGCTACACGACCATCGCTTGGTCGACGGCGGTGACTCTCTTGCTGCTGGGCGTGGGGTTACTGTGCGTCCGGCCCGACAAAGGGCTGATGACGTTGGTGACCGCCGAGGATCCCGGTGGAGTGCTCGTTCGCCACCTGCTGCCTCCCACGCTCGTGCTGGCAGTGCTGCTGGGGTTGCTGGAACTGTATGGGGAGCAGCGTGGCCTCTACGACACGGCAACGGGGACTGCCCTGCTCGTCCTCGGTTTTCTGGTGTGCTTCACCGGACTGCTCTATTATGGCGGGGTTCGCCTCAGTCGGACGGCCATGGCGGAACGCGCAGCCCAGGAGCGGCTGCGCCTTGCGCTGACGGCATCCGACATGGGCTGGTGGCACTGGGACTTCACCACCGATCTGCTCGACGGCGACGCGAAAGTCAGGCAACTCGTCGGCCTGCCTGTCGATGAGCCAATCCAGTCCATTGGCCGTGTGATGGAACGCACGCATCGCGAGGATTGGAGCCGGCTTCGACAGCGAACCGCCGAACTGAAGACGCGGCCCGGAGACTACGAAGTGGAATACCGAGTGACCTGGCCCGACGGAAGCGTGCATTGGATCCTGGCGAAAGGCCGATCCCTCGACGCTTCGGGCGGCAAGCCGCTGCGCGCGATGGGAACCGCGATGGACATCACGTCGCGCAAGCTGGCCGAGGAGCAATTGCGTCAGGTCGCGCAATTTCCCGAGGAGAACCCGAACCCGGTTCTGCGCGTGTCGAACGACGGAAAGGTCCTGTTTGCCAATCGAGCGGCTCTCGCGAAGTTGACCGCGATAGGCTGGCACGCCGATCAACTCGTGCCAGCGCCGTTCCTTCCGTTGCTTCAGCGTGCCCTGCAAGCGGGCCGGATTATCGAGGAGGGGATCACGTGCGACCAGGGCAGGACCTACACGTTCTCCGTGACCCCCATCCCGGATGCGGGATATATCAATCTCTACGGGCGAGACGTGACGGAGCAGAAGCGGGCTGAGGCGGCGCTGCGGGAAAGCGAGCTGTTCTTCCGCCAGACGCTCGAATCCATCCCCGGAATGGTATTCACGACCCGGCCGGACGGCTACTGCGACTACCAGAGCCAGCCGTGGGTCGACTACACCGGCGTGCCGATGAGCGAGCATCTCGGTGACGGCTGGAACCGATTGCTGCATCCCGACGACCGGCCCCGGGCTTTTGCCGCCTGGCAGGCCGCGGTCGAAGAGCGAGCTCCCTATGACCTGGAATACCGGGTGCGGCGGCATGACGGACAGTACGAGTGGTTCAAGGTGATCGGCCGCCCCATCCGCGACGCGGCGGGCGAGATCGTCCGGTGGTTCGGGGTCGCGCTCAATATCGAGGACCTCAAGCGAACGGAGGAGTCGCTCAAAGCGGCGAAGGACTCCGCCGAACGGGCCAAAGCCGTGGCCGAGCAGGCCAATCGAGCCAAAGACCACTTCCTCGCCGTCCTCAGCCACGAACTTCGGACCCCGCTGACGCCCGTGGTGATGGGCGTCTCGATGCTCCAGGACCGGCCGGACCTCGCCCCGGAGATGCGAGAAACCTTGGAAACGGTCCGCCGCCACGTCGAGATGGAAGCCCGGTTGATCGACGACCTCTTGGACGTCACGCGGATCGCGCGGGGGAAGATCGAACTGAACCGGAAGCCCGTCGAGTTGTGCACGGTCATCCAACGGGCAGTCGAGGTCTGCAAACCGGACATCGAGACGCGGGGCCTGCACTTCGGCGTCGACCTGGGGCCGGCCGCGCCCTACTGGGTCGAGGCCGACGAACCCCGGCTCCAGCAGGTCTTCTGGAACCTGCTGAAGAACGCGATCAAGTTCACGCCGCACGGCGGGTGTGTGGGCATCCGTTGCCGGCCCAATGAGCGGCATTTGGTCGTCGAAGTGAACGACAGTGGGATCGGCATCGAGCCGGAATCGCTGGCACGGGTGTTCAACGCCTTCGAACAGGGGGAACGCTCGATCACCCAGCAGTTCGGCGGCCTGGGGCTGGGGCTGGCGATCTGCAAGGCGCTGGTCGAGTTGCACGGAGGTAGGATCGAAGCGCACAGCGAAGGACGCGGCAAAGGGGCGACCTTCCGTCTCCAATTGCCGCTCATCACCCCCGCCGGCCGATCGCAAATGCCCACGCCGGCCACTGCCCCGCAGCGCGTCGTGCGCCCTTTGCGCATCCTGCTGGTCGAAGACCACGGCGTCACGGCGCAGATGATGCGAATGGTCATGGCCGCAGAAGGGCACACGATCGAAACGGCCGGGGACGTGGCCACGGCGTTGGAACTGGCCGACCAGCACGCCTTCGATTTGCTCGTCAGCGATCTCGGGCTGCCGGACGGCAGCGGCCACGACCTGATGCGTCAACTGCGCGAGCGCGGCCACCCGTTTCCCGGCATTGCGCTGAGCGGCTATGGCCAAGAGGAGGACGTCCGTCGAAGCTACGAAGCCGGTTTTGCCACCCATTTGACGAAACCGGCGTCGCGCGAAGCTGTCGTCGAGGCCATTGCGGCGGTTGTGGCGACGGGGGGCAACGGTTGGTAGTTGGTAGGGCGGTGCCGAGCTTGCGAGGCCCGCCGGGTGCCACGGGCATCCGGCCAGTGCCTTTCTTGAAGCGGGCTTGCATGCCGCCCCTCCCGAAAACCTCGTCGCTCGGGCCAG
>JBDKTH010000557.1:0-5086 GCA_039680305.1 Thermoguttaceae bacterium
ATCGCCGGCCAGATGGTCACGATGTCTTGCCGCATTCCGACCGGGCACAAGGTCGCGGTGACGTCGATCCCCCGGGGCGAGCGAGTCACGAAGTACGGGGCCCCGATCGGCACGGCCACGCAAGACATCCGGCCGGGCGATTATGTCCACACCCATAACCTCGCCAGCGACTATCTGCCCACGTTCACTCTCGACGGCAAGAATCCGTTCTTGAAAGGAAACTGAGATGCAGGGCTTCTTGAGGGCCGACGGGCGCAAGGGAATCCGCAACGTGGTGCTCGTGGCCTATCTGGTCGAGTGTTCGCATCACGTGGCCGCTGAGATCGCGATGCCCTATCGCCAACGGGGCGTCCACCTGATCGGCTTTCCCGGCTGCTTCCCGAACGCTTATGCCGATCGGATCATGAAGCAACTCACCACGCACCCGAACGTCGGCGCGGTCCTGCTGGTTTCGCTCGGATGCGAGAGCTTTGACCGCCACGGCCTGGAGGCGGCGATCCGGGCGTCGGGCCGGCCGGTCGAGACGCTCGTGATTCAGGAGGCGGGCGGAACCTCGCGCACGATTCAAGCGGGGCGAGCCTGGGTCGAACGGGCGATCGATCAACTCAGAACGACGCCGCGTGTGGGAATGGGGATCGATGAACTGGTCGTCGGCACGATCTGCGGCGGTTCCGACGCCACCAGCGGCCTGACCGCCAATCCGGCGGCCGGCCGGGCTTTCGATCTGTTGATCCAAGAGGGGGCCACGGCGATCTTCGAGGAAACCGGCGAGCTGATCGGCTGCGAGCAGTTCATGGCCCACCGGGCGGTGACCGCCGAGTTGGGCCAAGAGATCGTGGCCTCGGTGGCCAAAGCCGCCCGCTACTACGCCGCCCTGGGACACAGCAGCTTCGCTCCAGGCAACGCCGATGGCGGTCTGACGACGATCGAGGAGAAGTCGCTCGGCGCGTACTCCAAGAGCGGGAAGTCGAAGATCTCGGGACTGGTAAAGCCGGGCGACGTACCTCCGCGCGGCGGGTTGTATTTGCTGGACGTCGTGCCCGATGGCGAGGTCCGTTTCGGTTTTCCCAATATTTCCGATAATGCCGAGATTGTCGAATTGATCGCCTGCGGTTGCCATCTCAACCTGTTCACCACCGGCCGCGGTTCGGTGGTCGGCTCGGCCATCGCGCCGGTGCTCAAGATCTGTGCGAATCCCGACACCTATCGCCGCTTGTCGGAGGACATGGACGTCAACGCCGGCCGGATTCTCGAGGGCCAGGCGACCCTGGACCAGGTCGGCGAGGAGATCGTCCGTCAGGTCTTGGCCGTGGCCGACGGGGCCTCGACGGCCTCGGAACGGCTGGGCCACCAGGAATTTATCCTTACCTACAAATGGTTTGAGCCGATCGGCCCCCGCTGTCTGCCGATAGGATAAACGGGGGCCTGGACCGCCAGGATAAGGTATTGTTGTGGCGAAGGCCCTGGGCGGAGCCGCCCCCTCGTGGGGGCAGCAGTCATTTCGCCTGTCCTTGCCTGGTGTGGTCACTGGGCTGGTTGTGGGAGCTAGCCATGAGTCACCTGGTTCCGTGTTCCATCCTTCGTGCGTTTGTTCTGGCGACCGTGTTGGGGGCTAGCGTGATACTGATCGGATGCGAGCAGCAACAACTTGGCAAACAGATTGCCAACCGCTTGCCTGACGTGGGGCGGGACACGGTCGAGGTGGTCGAGTCTGGGACAACCGCCTCGCCCGACATGGCCACCTGGAAACGCTACTGTTCGGTCTGCCTGCTGAACAGTTCGCTCGATGAGTCCGGCGACTCCAAGAGCGGCGAAGACGGGAAGAAGTCCCGGTCGGCGCTACTCAGCCGCCTGCCTCCTGCCGTGGCCAAATACAAGACCTTGCACGACGAGATTCCTCCGGCGGTCGTCAAGGCGATGGCCGACCACAATATCCGGAACTATTCGGTGCATGTGGCCGTGGGCAGCGGCGACTACTATGCGGTCCGCTATTTTGAGTACGCGGGCTCGGATCCCGAGGTGGACTTGACCCTTTTGGCACGCGACCCGGCCTATCGCGAGTGGGAGGAGGCTTGCGAGGCTTGCCAGGTGGGCCTGCTGCCCGTCTCGCCCAAACCGCTGGGCCCGTTCATGGAAGAGGTTTTCCACAACGACTTGCGTTCCGCCAGTCTCAGCAGGCGGTAAGGGACGGCAATCGTCGTCGGGTCTCTTTACAAAACCGGTAGCGGCGTCTGATCGGTTTTGACGAACCCGACCGGTAACGTAGGACTGTGCCGAGCTTGCGAGGCCCGCCATAGCACCGCCCCGTATCTTGCGGGCCTCGCAAGCGCGGCACCGCCCTACTCGATTACCGATCTTGTCTGTCAATACTCGGGAGGGCCCGCTCGGCGCAGCCCGAGTATTACGCATTCCCTCCCCAACTCTCAATCCCTGTTGCACTTCCGCAGCGGGGAACGTATGCTGTTAGGCAATCCCTCCTCGGAGGTTTTCACGCAGGTTAGTACCACAAGAAGGAGATGGACCATGTCGGATACTCAAGCGGCCTTCACCAGGCGGCATTTTTTGAAGGCGACGGCGCTGGCCGGGACCGCCCTGGCCGTACCGCAATTCGTCCCGGGCGCGGTGCTGGGCAAGGACGGCGCGGTGGCCCCCAGTGAGCGCATCGTGCTCGGCGGCCTTGGCTTGGGGTCCCGGGGAACCGGAGACTTGAGCTGCTTCCTCAACCACGCGGACGTGCAGTTCGTGGCGATCTGCGACGTCCGTCGCGAGCGCCGCGAGGCCATCAAGAAGATGGCCGACAACCACTACGGCAACAACGACTGCGCGATGTACGCCGACATGTTCGAGATCTTCGCCCGGCCGGACATCGACGCCCTGCTGATCGCCACCGGCGACCGCTGGCACACCCCAGCCTCGGTCTACGCGGCTCGGGCGGGCAAGGACGTCTACTGCGAAAAGCCCTGCTCGATGACCATCGCCGAAAGCCGGGCCCTGGCCGACACCTACCGCCGCTATGGCCGGATCTACCAGGCCGGCACGCAACGCCGCTCGATCGGCAATTTCCAATGGGCCGCCGAGTTGGTCGCCAAGGGCAAGTTGGGCAAACTCCACACGGTCCATGCCAACACCCTCAACCCGGGCACGAGCCATCAGTGGCTCCCGGCGGAACCGCAGCCTTCCAAGGACGAGGTCGACTGGGATCGCTGGCTCGGCGCCTGCCCCTGGCGCCCGTATAACTCGCAATATGTCCGCGGTGGCTGGCGTGGCTTCTTCGACTTCCATGGCGGCGGGATCCTCGAATGGGGCGCGCACACCGTGGACCTCTGCCAGTGGGCCGCGCAGAAGGATCACACCGCCCCGGTCGAATACGTCCCCAATGCCGATGGCGTCGTGGCCACCTATGCCGATGGCTTGAAGCTCGTCATGCGCTCTCAGGGCTGGAAGGGCATGGGCACCTGCAGCGCACGCTACGAGGGTGACGAGGGCTGGATCGAGACCGGCGACAGCGGTAAATTCCTCGTCTATCCCGAGTCGCTCCGCAGCGAGCGGACCGTCTTCAACCAAGCGGGGACCGACCCGAGCACCCACATCCGCAACTTCCTCGACTGCGTCAAGACCCGCAAGCCGGCCCGCGGCAATTCCGACGTCGCCGCCCAGTCTCACGTCGTCTGCCACGCCGCTTACATCGCCTGGCAGCTCAACCGGACGGTCAAGTTCGACCCGGCCAAAGAAGAATTCCTCAACGACGAAGAGGCCAACCGCATGCGGAGCCGCGCCACGCGCGAACCGTGGCAGCTCTAGGCCGACATCTTGCGAGAATCACCATCGAGCGAATCACAGGAGAATTCCCCATGTTTCGAACACGTTTCTTTTTCACGGTTCTGGCGGCCGGTCTGCTGATCGCCGCTGCCGCGGCGCCGGTCTGGGCTCAGCAGACCCCGCCCATCCAGGGCGACAGCCAACAATTGATCGCCATCCTCCAGAAGGCCGATGCCCCGCTGTTCGATAAGGCCAAGGCCTGCCAGGCGCTGGCCGTGATCGGCAAGAAGGACGCCATCCCGGTGCTCGCCGGACTGTTGTCCAATCCCGAGTTGGCCCACTACGCCCGGTTCGGGCTGGAAACGATTCCCGATCCGTCGGTGGACGACACGCTACGAGATGCGGCCGGCAAGCTCCAAGGACAGCTCCTGGTCGGCGTGCTCAGTTCGATCGGCTCGCGGCGCGACGCCAAGGCCGTGGGGCTGCTCACCGCCAAGCTGGGCGACTCGGATCGGGCCGTGGCCACGGCGGCCGCCATCTCGCTGGGCCGGATCGCCTCGCCCGAGGCCGTCGCCGTTCTTGAGAAGGCGCTGGCCGGCTCCCCCGAGATCCGCACGGCCGTGGCCGGTGCCTGCCTCACCGCCGCCGACGTCCTCCTGACCCAGGGCAAGAAGGCCGAGTCCGCCGCGATCTACGACGTGCTGCGCAAGGCCGACGTTGTCAAGTATATCCAGCTGGCCGCCATCGAAGGCGCGATCCGCGCCCGCGGCCCCGAGGGGCTGGCCCTGCTGGCCGAGTCGCTCCGTTCCGACGACCCGCAGGTCTTCCGTGCTGGCCTTCACGCGGCCCAACAACTCCGCGGCCCTGATGCGGCCACGGCGTTGATCGCCGAGTTGAAACTGTCCGAATCGGTCAACCCGTATCCCCGTCAGACCCTCTTGATCTACGCCCTGGGCGACCTCGGCGAGAAGGCCGCTCTGCCGATCGTGCTCAAGGCGGCCCAGAGCCCCGCGCGGGACATCCGCCAGGCGGCGATCCACGTGCTTGGCACGCTCGGCGATGAACAGGCGGTGCCCGTGCTCCTGGCCACCGCCATCGACGAAGGCAGCGGCCTGGCCTCCGTGGCTCAGCAGAGCCTCGTCGAGCTGGAGGGCGACGGGATCGACGCGGCCCTGACCGCTCAGCTCGCCCAGAGCAAGGGCAAGGCGTTGGCCGTGATCATCGATCTTGTCGGCCAACGCAACGTGACGTCGGCCGTCCCGACGCTGATCCAGGCGGCCGACGACGCCGACATGGCCGTGCGCGACGCGGCGATTCAGGCCCTGGG
>JBDKTH010000902.1:0-9700 GCA_039680305.1 Thermoguttaceae bacterium
CCATCTCCTGCCCTTCGTAGATCGTCAGCGACAACGGTTTTTCGCAATAGACGTCCTGGCCGGCCTTCATGGCGGCGATCGCGATCAGGGCATGCCAATGGTCGGGCACGACGATCGCCACGGCGTCGATATCCGGCCGGGCGAGCACCTGGCGGAAATCGGCGTAGGTCTCGCAGCCTTTGAACTGCTCGGAGGCCGTCTTCTGGGCGTAATGCTCCTCGACCCACTGCTTCACGGTTTCCCGACCGAGCACCTGGGTGGGATGATAGTAACCGACGCCTCGCCGGTTCACGTCGCAGGCGGCCACGATCTGCACGTCGTCGTGGACCAGGAACGAGGGGACGATCCGTTGGCTCTGGTGTCCGCAACCAATCTGGGCCACGGTGATCCGGTTGCTCGGGGCCGTGGCGCCAAACACCGATTGCGGCACGACCTGAGGCACGGCCAGCGTCGAGGCCAGGGCGGCCGTCGTCTTCAGGAACTGGCGACGACTGCGTAACGGGTTGTTGCGTGGTGAAGCGTTGTCGGACATCATCGTTTACTCCGTTGCGTGGTCACAGGGCTTGGAGATTACGGCGATACGGTTTGTGAGCTGCTTTGGGGGCCGCTCGGGGCCGCGATCCCCGCCGGGGCCTGATGGTTGACGGGCGAGCCTTTTCGCTGTCGGGCCAACCAGTCCAGCGCCGCCGAGATTTCCGCGTCGTGGCCTCCTTCAAAGATCGTAATTCGGGCCGGCCCCGCCACGCGACGCAGCAGCACAGCCATCTTCCGCTCCGGGTCCTTTTCCGGGCCGGCGGCCAGCGTCGCGGGAACTTTCTGCTCCTGGGTCATGAAAGCGATGTCGGTCTCGGCGATCTGCCGGTCCTTGAACCCATTGGCTTCGGCCACCACGTTGAAGGCTCGCAGCGATTGGCTGATCGGCACCGAGCCGGTGTGGCCGTCGTGGATCCCCGCGTTGATGTCCAACGGCAGCCCCTTGGCCGCAGCCAGAACGAACAGCGACGATCGGCTCCGGTATTGGGCGTCGGTCTGGGGCGATCCCGGCGCACCGCCACAGACTTGTTCGAGCATCTGGGCGTAATGCCGCTTGGCCGCAGTGCACTCCCCATGCCAGGCCGCCAGATCGCTGATCGGAACCCACGCGGAAACCCCGGCCCAAAGCTGCGGCGCCCGGGCGGCCATCACCAGCGACATGTGTCCCCCGCCGGAGTTTCCGGTCAGGTAGATCCGCGTCGCATCGACGCGGGCATGCTGCTGGGCGTACTGGACGGCGTCGAGCACGTCCTGCACCGCCAGGTCCGAGGCGCAGGCCTCGGGCCGCTTGTTCACCCCGCGGAAATCCGGGGCCACCATCACCCATTTCCGCTGTTTGGCATAGGGAAGATATCCCATGCCCTGTTCATAGCCGCCACTCCAAGTGTGCAGGGCGACCAAGAGCGGCACCGGCTCACCCGCCCGACTGACCGCGGCCCCCTCGGGCACATAAAAAACCGCCTTCTGCGGCGTGCCGTCCTTGGAGCTGGTGACGGTGACCGTATGCTTGGCCAACTCCTGCCGGGCAAGCCGTTTCGCTTCTGCCTGATCGGTCTTGGCCGCCGAAGCTCTCTTGCCGGCACCGTTCTGCGCGACGACCGCGGGGCCGGTCACGGCGAGAACAAGGATCGCCAGCACCAGGCTGAGTTCAACGCGTCGGCCAGGCTTCGCCGCGGTTTTGAAGAAGAACATGGATCGAGTCCACACAGGCGTCCCTGACCTCTGGCCCGCCGGCACGCACCGGAGAGTCGAATCCAACGGCCCGTTGCGTGGTGGCCCAATCGGGACGTACAATCGAGACTATCGTCAGCCAAGCTGCGCAAAGTCCAATCCCACCGCCAATGGGCTTCCCACTGACTGTCAAGTGTACCTGCCGCCAGGGCCGGCTTGAATAGTCCATTTAGACCAATCTTTGTCGATTTTGGACCGTTGTCGAGGTCTACGTTCCGGAAGGACCACGCTGATGCCCCCCAGGAACCGCCCCCGTTCCCGCCGCCGCCCTCACGTCGCCCTGATCATCGAGACCTCGCTCGCCGCCGGCCGTGGGATGCTCTGCGGCATTGCCCAGTATGTGCGGGAACACGGGCCGTGGTCGATCTACTACGAGCCGCGGGCCCTGGAAGAGCCCGTCCCCGAGTGGCTGAAGAAGTGGCGCGGCGACGGGATCATCGCCCGGCTGCCCAACCGGCGCATCGCGACGGCCGTGGCCAAGACCGGCCTGCCGGTCGTCGATATGTTGGGGGTCGCGTCTCAGCCGGGAATCCCCGTGGTGCACCCCGACGACCGGGCCGTCGGCCGGCTGGCCGCCGAGCATCTGCTGGAACGTGGGTTCAGGCATTTCGGCTACTGCGGGGTCGGAGCAGCTTGGGCCCGCGGGCCGTGCGAGGGCTTCGTGGAGGCAGTCACGGCGGCCGATCGGGACTGCCACGTCTACGAGTTGCCCTTGCACAACCGCTCCCGCCGTTCCTGGGAAAGCGATCAGGAGCGACTGGCCCGATGGATCCAGCGGCAGCCCAAGCCGCTGGCGATTATGGCCTGCAGCGATCCCCGGGCCCAGCGAGTGTTGGAGGCCTGTCGTCGGGCCGGTGTCGTTGTGCCCGACGAGGTGGCCGTCATCGGAGCCGGCAATGACGAACCGATGTGCGAACTCTGCGACCCGCCGCTGACCAGCGTGATTGCCGGCCATCGCCAGGTCGGGTATGAGGCGGCCCGCATGCTCGACCACCTGATGCACGGCGGCGCCCCTCGCAGCAGCCCGCTCTCCATCAAGCCGCTAGGCATCGTGGCTCGCCAATCGACCGACGTCATGGCCATTGAGGACGTGGAAACCAGCGCGGCGGTCCGCTTCATCCGCGAGCATGCGTGCGACGGGATCCGCGTCGACGACGTCACCCGGCATTGCCTGGTCTCACGCACCGAGTTGAAACGACGCTTCCGCCGCTTTCTCGGCCGGTCGATCCACGATCAAATCATCCGCGAACGGCTCAACGAAGTCGAGCACCTGTTGGCCAGCACCGAGATCCCAATTTCCCAGATCGCCCGCAAGACCGGCTTTGGAAGTCAGGCCCACATGGGCGTCGTCTTCAAAGCCCGACAGGGGAAGACGCCGGGCGAATACCGCAGGCAATCCCGCCCGTAGCCCGGTAGGGTGTGTGAAGCGAACACCATGAAAAAATGGTGCGTTTCGCACTCGGCTGTACCAACGGGATCCGTTCAACACGTTGGCCGATCGGTTCGCGTAACACACCATTCCGCTTCGGGCCCGTGCTTCACGCACCCTACGGCGCCGATACGAATGTCGATCTCTGACCGGCCCTTACAGCGCCTTGGTCGCGCCGGGAACCGCGCAGGCGTAGAGCCCGTTCTTGTCGGGCAGGATCGGCGGGGTGCCGCTGAAGTCGTAGCGATCCGGGGCGAGGCTAAGCTCCGACTTGATCGCGTCGTCCCACGACACGACCTTGCCCGAGTAGGTCGCCATCCGTCCCATGATCGCCGTCATCGTGCTCAGGGCGCCAGTCTCGGCCTCGTTGTGGGGCTTGTCGTTGCGAATCGCCTCGAACAGACGATCGTGCTCGACCTGGTAGGGGTTCGTCTTCGGGCCGCGGTAGCGCCAGGTGTCGGAGCCGGTTTCGATCCGGCCCGCGTTCACCTCGGCCTTGCCCTTGGTGCCGATGACATGCTCGGCCACGCTGTTCCAGCAGCCGTTCATGTGGCGGCACTGGCTGAACAACTGGCTGCCGTCGGCGTAGGTGAACTCGACGAAATGGTGGTCGAAGATGTCGCCGAACAGTGGGCCGACCCGAACCTGCCGGCCGCCCATCCCTTGAGCGCTCACCGGATGGGTGCCCTTGATCCAGTTGCAGACGTCCAGGTTGTGGACGTGCTGCTCGGCGATATTGTCGCCGCTGATCCAGGTGTAGTGATAGGGATTGCGAAGCTGGTAGGTCATCTCGGTCATGCCCGGTTCACGTCCCGGACGGATCCGATAGCCGGTCCCGTTCCAGTAGGCGCGCTGATAGACGATGTCGCCAATGGCGCCATCGCGGAGGCGCTTGACGGTTTCTTCGTAGAGGGCGTCATGGTGCCGCTGCAGGCCGACGCCGACCTTCAGATTCTTCTGCTTGGCCATCTCGGCGGCCGCCAGCACGCGTCGGATGCCCGGGGCATCGACCGCCACCGGCTTCTCCATGAAGGCGTGCTTGCCTTGCTGGACGGCGTAGGCGAAGTGGATCGACCGGAAATGGGGCGCCGTGGTCAGGATCACCACGTCGACGCCCGAATCGATCGCCTGCTTGTAGGCGTCGAACCCGACGAACCGGCGTTCCGGCGGCACTTCGACCTTCCCGGCGAACCCCTTGTGCGCGGCCACGTCGTAGCTGGCGTTCTGCCCCTTGCACAACGAGGCCAAGCTCAGCTCCAGCTTGTCGGCGAACAGGTCGGCCATCGCCCACAGTTTCACCGATCCGGAAGTCGACAGCGCCTGCGCCACGGCGCCGGTGCCGCGTCCGCCGCAGCCGATCAGGGCGACCTTGAGCGTGTCGCTGCCGGCCGCATACGCGCCCCGCGCGACGGGCATCGCTTGCGAGAGTGCCGAGGCGGCGAACAGGACGCCGGTCCCTTGCACAAAACTGCGACGCGTCAGATGCGGAACTCCACGGTTTTTCGCTGGGCTACTCATCGTCGTGTAAACCTCCGGTCAAGGTTGAGATCAGTGTCGGCTGAAGGCTGGTCTGGCCGAACGCCCGACCCGCCGACGCCGCCGGGCACGGTGGGGACCACCCGCACAAACTCGCGTGGATGGCGTATCCCTGATTCTTGACCGTCTATCGGCTGGCGGTCAAGGTGAACCTCCGTAAATAATGTAAGGAACTTTGTCACACACGCGGGCCCGGCTTCCGCCGAACCGCCGCCGTCAGGGCGATGGTGCTTTCGGCTCCACGTAAAACGCTTCCATCGCCGGACGGTGTTGATTCATGAGCTTGTCGTAGAATTCCAGGGGCGGTTTGGCATCGGCCGGCAGGAACGACTTGTAGGGATGCGTCTTGGAATACTCGGCAAACTCCTTGCGGATCGCCGCAAGCGAATCCGGCCGGGTGAGCAGGTCGATTGCCGAGGCGGCCATCGCTTTCGCGCCGGCGTTGACGCCCTTCCAGGCACCGGAGCCGAAGCCGCAGGTCACGACCGACCAGTGATGCCCCTGGGCGCCGGGGACAAAGCCGGGGAAACGGATCGTCGCGGTGGGGGCGACAAGCGTCACATCACCGTGATCGGACGACGCGCCGCCGGTGAACACTTCCGCCGGCTTACCCAGCGTGCCGACCTTCGTCGGCATCCCGTTCTCTTTCAGGCCCAACTCCTTCTGCAGGGCCCGTGCGAACTGATGCTCCTCTTCGCTCCACGCCGGCATGCCCACCAGCGCGATGTTCTTCATCATCAGTTCGGCCAGCGCCCGGTTGTGATGCGACTGGTGCAGGGCGGCGATGAAGCGCACATCGGCCAGCTCCGCTCCCGTGGCCAGGGCCGCCCCCTTCGCACAGTTGAGGATCCGCTGGTACAGTTCTTCCATGTTCCCGTCGGAGCCGCGGAACACATACCACACGCTGGCCCGGTCGGGAACGACGTTCGGCGCCTCGCCGCCGTCGGTGATCACATAATGCATTCGGGTGGAGAAGTGGAGATGCTCGCGGAGATAGTTCGTGGCGACGTTCATGATCTCCACGGCGTCCAGCGCGCTGCGCCCGATCCACGGCGAGCTGCCGCTGTGCGCCGTCTTTCCCCGGAACGTGAAGACGACGGAGTACATCGCCGTGCCCGAGACGCCATAGTCGGTCGAGAAGCCCGAACCGGTGTGGTTGTTGATCACTGCGTCGACATCTTTGAACAATCCCGCTCGAACCATGTACGGGCGACTGACGGCCAGTTCCTCAGCCGGCGAGCCGAACAGCTTGATCGTGCCGGCCAGCTTGTGCTTCTCCATCGCCTGTTTGACGGCGATCGCCGCGGCCGTGGCGCCCGTGCCCATGAGGTTGTGGCCGCACCCATGTCCGGGAGCGCCGGCCACCACGGGGGCTTGTCTTGGCCCGCGGCCTTGTTGCGAGAGCATTGGCAGCGCGTCGTACTCCGCCAGGATGCCCACCACCGGCTTGCCCGATCCATAGCTGGCCACGAAACAGGTCGGCATGCCCGCCAGGCCTTTCTCGACCGTGAACCCGGCTTCCTCCAGCGTCTTGATCAACAGCGCGGACGATTTTCGTTCCTGCAGCCCCAATTCCGCATACGACCAGATCGCGTCGGAGATTCGGCCGAACTTCTCGACTGTCTCCGGCCGACTCAGCCAGTCGAGAACCGACTGCTTCTCGCTGGAAACCTGGGCCGGGGCCTGGCTGGCCAGCGGCATGAGCAGGACGAGCACGGCAAGGCAGCCGCCCAAAACGCGTTTCGAGAGGTTCATGGTCGCTCCGATCGTCAGGAGGTCAAACCGGTTGCACCGCATCCCCTATGGTAATCCCCCGGCCGCCTGGCAACCAGCCCTTCAGCGATCGGCCGTCCGAATTGGGATTACGGCTCGACCGGGTTTCGGATGGGTGGCATGCCGTCATGGAGCGCAGCGGCAGGTCGGCATGTCCTTCGTCTCCCCAAACATGCCGACCCACGGTTGCGCCGGGTGGCATGCCGTCATGGAGCGCAGCGACAGGTCGGCATGTCCTTCGTCCGCCAAACATGCCGACCCGCGGCTGCGCCGCGTGACGGCATGCCACCCAGCTGGAACATGCCACCCTCCGCGTCACTTCTCCATGACGTGGACGTTGCTGATGGTGACATTCCGAACGTGGTCCGGCCCCAATTCCATGGTGACGGCCTCGCCCGGCGAGTCGTAACGCACGATATTGCTGAGGATCGAGTCGGAAAGCGAGGCACCGATGAGGATCGTGTGCTTTGACCGGCTCACGACGTTATTGACGATCACCCGAGAGGTGTCGCCCACCGCGTCAGCCCCGCCGCCGTAGGCGCGGTCGCCGATCTTCACGGCCGCGCGGCAGCGCATGTCCGCGGGCGAAGTGTCGATCAGGCCGTCGAGCAAGATGTCGTACATCCGAGTTCCGGGCGTATTGAGCAGTCGGACAATATGATGTCCGCCCCGACAATACCCTTTGATGTTCCTCATGATGACATGGCGGATGTCGTCCAACCCCTGCCCCCGGCTCTGGCAGCTGCTCACCATCGTCGATCCGGTACGGCCGGCGACGCTGTCGGCCCGGGGAATCGCGGTCAGCGCGATCAGATCGTCCCCCGTGTAGCCGGTGATGTTCTCAATCAAAATGTCGTGGCACCCCATGCGCAAATCGATTCCGTCCTGATTGAGGATCGTCTGCCGGGCGCCGTCGATCAGTTTGAACCCGCTGGAAGCGCAACCGAGGTCCCTGAGCACGCCGTGCGCACACCGCTCGAGCGAAATCGCCCAGCAGTGGGAATCCTTGATCGCGAGGTTCTCGATGCTGAAGTTCTCGACAAACGCCATGAGAATGCCGATGTTCCGCCAGTCGCCGGTATGGCTTTCGCCGGCGACCCCGGCGTCTGTGCCATAGGTCCTCGTTCCGATCGTCTTGGCACTGTCGCCGGTCGCCCGGGGATGGTCGGCCCCTTCGAGCACCACGCTCCCGATCCCGCGGATGTGGATATTCTGCATGGGCCGGATATCCGTGATCCCCAGGCCGCAGTTGGCGGAGCGGATCATATTGTCGCGGCAGCGGTCGGAAAGCTTGATCCGGCAGTTGTCCAGTTCCAGCGTCGTGTTGCTCCGAAGCAAAATGGCCGAGTCGAT
Source organism: Thermoguttaceae bacterium (assembly GCA_039680305.1). Lineage (GTDB taxonomy): Bacteria > Planctomycetota > Planctomycetia > Pirellulales > Thermoguttaceae > JBDKTH01. Next base: position 7,856 of record JBDKTH010000902.1, read on the forward strand.
CAGCCAGACCTCGCGTCGTTCGGCCCCTCGCACATTGACCCGCGGGATCACCACCCGGCAGCCCGCCTCGGCCGCCGCGTCAATCGCCCGATTGATCCGCTCGACGTCGGTCCCCTCGAACTCGTTGGGCGTGACGACCAGCGCAGGCTGTTTGGACTCGGGCGTTGCCGCCTCGACGGGCGTCAGCAGGCAACAGGCCGCCAATAGCGACAGGCCAACCGGTCGCCACCACCGGGTGATGTTCGATCCGCTTTCGTGAAACTGAGTCATTCCTTCTCTCCAAACGTTTGCGGGCATGCTTTCTCCCTCACGAACATGCCGACCCGTTGCTGCGCAACGTGACGGCATGCCACCCATCCTACCATGTATCGTCACCGGTGCTGAATGCGTCCCAGATCACCGTCTTTCGCAAGCCAAGCCCCGGCAGGGGGCCTACCAGCCATTCGGGCAGTTCCTCTCCAACCACTCTTCCGCCGAATGGGCCGGCAGATCTCCCATCGCCCGGCCTTCGATTTTTCGCTGGGCCTTGCGGATGCGGCGGCCGACCTTTCGGCTTTGGATCGTTTCGTCCTCCTTCATTCCCAATCCCCGAAGGACCCCCTCGACCCATGCGCCTGCAAAGATCTTGAGCAGCGGGTCTTCCAACGAAACGTGCTGGACGAACTTGCACCGGCACGACAGATGTCGCGCGAATTGACGAAGGGCATCGTCGTGTGACGGCAGGGGATGCCTTTCGCCAACGACGATCAGGATGTTCCGCGACTCGCTCAGCCCCCGCTCGACCTTCCAACTCTCGAGCTTCTCGGAACAAGTCACAAGGACACGGTCCTCGTCGATCCCGGCGCTGGACATGACCGACCGCAACTCGTCGAGGCAGTCCTCGAAGTGGGCGACCAGCAATATGGCCTCCGGGCCGTTTGGATCGGCCAACGCCGATGCGATCTCCCGTTGGATACAAGCGAACTTGGCCCGCTTGGTCAACCAGACATAGTCCCCGGCGATCTCGACCGTATCCCTCTTCCCTCTCAGCCAATCGAACAGGCCCATGAAGATTCCTCCCGCCCTAGGTGTCCGCGTCGATTTTGGAACGTTTGGGCGACGGCGTCAATGCGGTTGGGTGGCCTGATTCCGGCAGGTCAAGGCCACCGGGCGTTTCAGTTCCAGCGCAACTCCCCACGATCACTGAAGGCGTTCAGCGAGCCTATCAGCCTCGGCGCACGCCTCGGCCGCGACTTCGGCGCAATACCGTGTCAAATAGGCCCGCGCCGCGTCGGGATCCTTTTCCCACATCCTCGCCGCTTCCGCCTCCAAAACTGCCTGCCGCCTGAGCAGGCGCTGCTCCAGGTCCGACCAGGCGGCTCGCACCTGGTTGCTGCGGTTGGCGTAATCCTCATCGACACGCCTGACCAGCGTCTTGAACTTCCACCAGGCCCGACGCGGGTCCGGCTCGAACGTGGCGGCCGGGGGTTGGAAGTGATGCTCTAGGGAAAGCAGGGTGGACGGTTCGACCTGGCAGCGACCATAGGGCTCCGGCGTCGCCGTCACGCCCACGTACCACGGCGTGAGCACACTGAGGTCGGGCCGACCGGTCGTGCGCCAGTAAACGCAGCCGATCTCGCGGGGCAGCCCGCTTCGCAGTTGAAACACGGCCCCCTCCTGGGTCGTCGCATTGAACAGCGGCGCAATCCCGTCCTTGTCGCGTAGAAAGGCGATCACATCCGCGACCGACAGCTTCTTGTGCGGCGTCACCGCAAAGGGAAGCGGCACCCGTGGCGGCCATTGCCCTGCCCGGCCTGTGACAATCTCCTGGCCGCGGAAGTGGCGTCCGTCGGGGGCCGTTCGGTC
>JBDKTH010000042.1:0-2576 GCA_039680305.1 Thermoguttaceae bacterium
CCGCCGCTGGTCAACAGCGACATCCAGCCCTGAGCCGCGTAGCGGTGTGCCACTGCTTGCCTTCGAGGCAAGCAGTGTTCCCCAAGACTCCGCCCGCGCCGATCTTCTGCACTGCTTGCCTGGAAGGCAAGCAGTGGCATACGGCCGATGCCAGGTCCGTCAGACCGCCGCCAAGAACCGCCGCCGTGGGTGTCGCGTCGGAACCTCCAATCCCCGGGAAATGGCGGCCGGGATCCAGGCCCAGGATCGCGGAAAAGGTCCTCAAAACCATCAGACCCTGAATCTTCGGAATGATACAAACCGGGGGCAAGCCGTCGCTCGGGGATAACCTATGCTTTCTTATCCATGCCCGCGGGAAGGCCGCGGCCAGGTAGGTTCACGCAGAGGTATCCCACATGACGACACGTCACCTTCCGGTGTTGGTTGCAGTTTGCCTGTTGGCTTGGCTGTCCCCTGGAACCACCTTCGGGCGGCCACCGGCGGCCTCACGCGGTTGGGGCGGCGGCACGATACGTCATGAGGCCTACAACCCCGGACGCAATGAACCGCGTCACGAAGCGCAGCGCGAGGAACGTCACGAAGAACGCCACGACGCGCGTCGTGATGAACGCCAAGAGGAGCGTCGCGAGGAACGCCAAGAGGAGCGTCGCGAGGAACGTCACGCCCCCCATTACGGTCCGCATCCCGGTCCTGGTCCGCATCCCGGCCCTCATCCCGGCCCTGGCCCTCATCCCGTTTGGCATCATCACGACTGGTATCAGCATCATTGGTGGGACACGCAGCTTGGCCACTACCACTGGTGGTATCGCAATCCGGTCTGGCACAATCATCCCTGGTGGCATTGGTGGCGTTACCCGGCGTGGGGCGAGGTCACGGCGTGGTTCCCCACCTGGGGCTGGACAACTCCGGTCTACTACGAGTATGGCTCCGGCGGCAACGTTGTCTACGAGAACAACGTCGTCTACGTCGATGGGAAGCAGGCCGGGACCGCCGACGAGTATGCCAAGTCGGCGACGGCGCTGGCCAACGTGACTCCACCGAGCAATGAGTCCCAGAACGACAAGGACGACTGGATGCCGTTGGGCTCCTTCGCCGTCTTCACTCATAGCGATGCCGAGCACCCCACCGCGACCCTCCAACTGGCCGTCAACAAGCAAGGCGTCCTCTCTGGCGTGTTCTACAATCTGGCCAAGGACACCGCGGTGGCGATCCACGGCTCGGTCGACAAGACCACGCAACGTGCCGCCTTCGCGCTCGACGAGAAGGGCCAGCGCATCGCGGAAGTCGGTCTCTCCAATCTCACCAAGGACAACGCGTCGCTCTTGGTCCATGAAGGGGAAGGGAAGACCACGGTCTACCACTTGAACCGGCTCGCGGCCCCGCCCGCCGCCCAGGAAGCGACGGCGGTCCCCAAAGAGGGCCAATGATCCCAGAGCGATCCGCCGAGTAAAGTTCCCTTGTCCGTTGTGCCGAACAACTGATATGATCGACAACTCTTGTCCCTCGCCAGGACTAGGCGTTGCCTCTTTTCTCTAGTTCCGCTGCGTTTCCACAGGGCTTGCTAGCACCACGATGAATCGCCGGCTCAAGATCCACTGGTTGTATTGGCTAGTCCTGCTGGTCGCCAGTCCCGGCTGCCTGGTGACGCACCATGCGACGAACGTTGTCCGGGAGAAGGAACCACGGCGCGAGGTGCGGTTCGAGTCCGATCAGGTTCGCCAGGCGTTTGAAGCCCGGATCGCCGATCTGAAGGATCGGGGCGAGAAGCCGCACAAGGAACGGGTCGTGGCGGTCCCCTTCCTCCTCTGGTGGTCGCGTGAGGAAGTGCTGGCCGAGAATGCCTGGTACAACGATCAGGTGGCCGTCTGCGACGTCAACCGCGATACTCTGATCACCTTCCAGGAAGCCTTGGCCTACAATCCTCGTTTCCGGGAAGGGGTGGACGAAGTGGCCGGTTGGAACGCCGAGCAGGCCGCGGCGGCCACGGCCAATGCCCGCACGGCCTACGAGCAGCCGCTTGCGCCACCAGCCTCTCAACCATGGGCCGATGCCATGGTCGAACCGTGGGGAACGGTCCGCCGGTAAGGACCTACTCCTCGACCTTCCGTTCCGGCCCCTCGTTCATCGAGTCGGCGACGAACCCGAGTTGCTTGCTCAGTCGCGTCAACCGCCCTTCGAGGGCGCCGATCCGCTTCTGGAAGTCCCGCATCACTTGATCGAGGTCGTCGACGGTGCGCTCGCAGTAGCTGACCGCCTCTTCCAACGAGGTCACGCGGGTGAGGATCTGTTCCAGACGATCGGAAGTGGGCTCGTTCATGACGTGAAGTGCAGGACCCGTTCAGAGATAACTTGGAGAATTCATTGTCCATCAATGAACCAACTGCCGCTACACCCCATTCAGCCCTCCCGCGTCTTCCCACAGCAGTTGCTTCGTTGGTAGGTCAATTCTCCAAGTCATTTCTGGACGGGTCCATACAGCCCCTTTCCCTCATCCGACAAGGGGCTCCACGCCGGCCCGAACCGAGCGTTGGCCGACAATTGCCTTTGGCCCGCGATTCGCAAGAATCGATCAAAAG
>JBDKTH010000859.1:0-3344 GCA_039680305.1 Thermoguttaceae bacterium
ACCACTGGTTCACCTGAGGGTTCTCCCGGGGTTTGATCCGATAGACCTGGTCCTGGTTCTCTTCGATCCAAATCGAGCAGCCGGTCGCACAGCCCGTGCATACGCCCGCGTGGCGTTTCAGGTACCAGACCCGCTGCTTGTACAGAAAGTCCTTGTCGCCCAACGCGCCGACCGGGCAAAGATCCACGACATTGCCCGACAGTTTGTTGTCCAGCGGGAAGCCGGGCATCACGTCGATTTCCTCGCTCGTCCCGCGGCGAGCGACCATCAGTTCGCCCGTGCCGGCGATCTCGCGGGTAAAACGCACGCAGCGGCTGCACATTACGCAGCGGTCGACGAACAGGGTGATGTCGTCGCCCAGGTCGCGGCGGCGGCTGGTAAACGGCTTGATGTCGGCCCGGCGCTGGTCCTGGCCGTAGCGGAAGTAATAGTCCTGCAACGTGCACTCGCCGGCCTTGTCGCAGATCGGGCAGTCGATCGGGTGGCGCAGCAAGAGCCCCTCTTCGACCATCGCCCGGGCTTGGGCCACCTTCTCGCTCGTGGTGACGATCACCATGCCGTCCTGGACCAGCGTGTTGCAGCCGGGCGTGAGCTTCGGCTGCATGGCGATCTGGCCGGTCTTCGGGTCCCGGACGCCGATCTCGACCAGGCACATCCGGCAACTGCCAGCCACGGACAACCCCGGATGCCAGCAGTAATGGGGAATCTCCACGCCGGCCCGGCGAGCCGCCTGAATGGCATTCAGACGCTCCTGGTCGCCGATCTTCAGCTCTTTTCCGTCGATAAGGACGATGGCCATGAAACGCGGTTCAGGGATTAGGGGGTGAGATGCAGGGTTTGTCGTACGGTCCCCTCTCCCTTTGGGAGAGGGTTAGGGTGAGGGGAAGTGCCAAAGGATACGGTCATTTCACTTCCCCTCACCCCGGCCCTCTCCCGGAAGGAGAGGGCGTTTTGTGATGGTCTCCCAACTGCACCAACGCCGGAACGGGCTCCGTGGTCATGTAGCCCTTGGGATTGGTCCGCTTGATGTAGTCTTCAAACTCGCCGCGGAACTTGCGGATCGCCGTCTTGATCGGCCAGGCGGCGCCGTCGGCCAGGCCGCAGAACGTGGTGCCGGGGATGATGCCGATCGAGTCGGCGATCTCCAGCAGCAGGTCGAGGTCTTTCAATCGGCCCTGGCCCGCCTTGATCCGCTCCATCATGGCCACGGCCCAACTGGTCCCCTCGCGGCACGGGGTGCACTGGCCGCAGCTTTCGTGGGCGAAAAAGCGGCAACTGTTGTGGAGGAAGTCGATCATCGAATAGGTCTCGTCCAACACCACCGCGCCGGCCGTTCCCAGGCCGAGGCAACCGGCCTTGATCGGGCCGTTAAAGTCCAGCGGCGTGTCGAGTTCGTCCGCGGTCAACACCCCGGTGCTCAGTCCGCCGGGCACCACGGCCTTGGCCTTGCGCCCTTTCCAGACGCCGCCGCCAAACTCGTCGATCAACTCCCGGCAGGTGACGCCAAGCGGCCCCTCGTAGCAGCCGGGCCGGTTGACGTGCCCGCTCAGGCAGTAGAGCTTTGGCCCATAGCTGCCCGGATCGCGGGGATTGTTCGGCTCCGGCGGGATGCCGATCGACTTGAACCACGCGACGCCGCGCTCGAGGATGTGCTTCACGCAAGCGACCGTCTCTACATTGTTTACTACGGTCGGCTTGCGGAACAGTCCTTCCACGGCCGGAAACGGTGGCTTGATCCGCGGCCAGGCCCGCTTTCCTTCCAGGCTTTCGATCAGTCCGGTCTCTTCCCCGCAGACGTAGGCTGCCGCGCCGCGATGGAGATAGATGTCCAACGAAAAGTCGTGCCCGAGGATGTTCTTGCCCAGGTAGCCGGCCTGATAGCATTCGTCGATCGCCGCTTGCAGTCGCCGGTAGCAGAGCGGGTACTCGTAGCGGAGATAGATGTAGGCGGTCGTGGCCCGGGTAGCGTAGCAGCTGAGGATCGTCCCTTCCAGGACCTGGTGCGGATCCAACTCCATCAGCACCCGGTTGCAGAACGTGCCCGGCTCGCTTTCGTCGGCATTGACGCACAGGTAGATCGGCCCCGGGTGGTTTTCCGGCAGGAACGACCATTTCAGCCCGGTCGGAAACCCGGCCCCGCCCCGGCCTCGAAGGTTACTGTGGCGGATCGTCTCAATCACGTCCTTGGGCGAAGACGCCTGGAGCACCTTGCGCAGGGTGCCATAGCCACCGCTGGCCTCATACGCGGCCAGGGTGTGGCTCTTGTCTTTGCCAAGGTTCGCCAGCAGGACAGGTTCGTACTTGGGCATCGAAGGCCGGAGGAAGGGTTCAGGGTTCGGGGTTCAGGGCCGTTTAGCCCCGGCACTTGTGCCGGGCGGGGGCAACGACTTCACAAACTCGTCGATCTTCTCCTTGGTCAGACTCTTGTACAACGTCTCGCCCGCCAACATGGCCGGGGCATAGTCGCAGGCCCCCAGGCACTCGGCGTAGTCCAGGCTCACGCGGCCATCCGGCGTCGTCTCGCCAGGCCGAATCCCAAGCTTCTCGCATAGGTATTCCAGCAGCGATTCCCCATCGCAGGCCGCACAACTGATCGAGCGGCACACCCAGATCCGCGTGCGTCCCTGGGGTCGATCCTGCTTGAAAAACCCATAGAACGACAGCGTATCCTGGACCTCGGCCGGGGCCAATTCCAACAGCCCGGCAATCTCGACCACCGCCGCATGCGGCACGTATCCCAATCGTTCATTCACCAGATGCAATGCCGGCAACACCACCGCCCGCCGGCTCGGATACCGCGGGAAGTAGTCCCGAATCGCTGCCAGAATCTCGTCGTTCAAGACTCGCTCAGTCGTGGCCATCACACCCCATTCATCATTCTGCATTCTGCATTCATCATTCTGCCTTTCCTTCACCGTTCCAATTCCGCCGCGATGATATTCAGGCTTCCCAGCACGGCGACCACGTCGCTCAGGGGATGGCCGCGGATCAGGTGGGGAAACAGGGCGAAATGGATGAACGAGGGCGGGCGGCAACGAGCCCGATAGGCCCGCTGACTGCCATCCCCCACGAGGTAAAAGCCCAACTCCCCGTTGGGCGACTCCGTGGCCGCATAGACCTCGTCGCAGGGGACCTGGAAGCCTCGGTTGCTCATTACCAACTCGAAATGCGAGATCAGCCCCTCGATCGTCGTAAACACCTGGCGTTTGTTGGGCAGAATCAACCGTTGGTCGACGCTCACGTTGACCGGCCCGGCGGGAAGATTCTCCACGGCTTGCTGGACGATCTTCAGGCTCTCTTCCATCTCGGCCACGCGGACCAGGTAGCGGGCAAAGCAATCGCCC
>JBDKTH010000231.1:0-8886 GCA_039680305.1 Thermoguttaceae bacterium
TTGAGTTCCCAAGCGGTCAGCCGGGCCCCTTGGAGCAAGGGCCGCGTTTCGTCGGCGTAGACGTGGATCCGCTTGCCCGCCTCCACGGCGGCAAAGATCACGGCCAGGGCCGTGCCGTAGTCGGCCGTGGCCAGACCGCCGGCGTTGCAGTGGGTCAGCACGCCTTGGCCGTCGGACAACAGTTCGGCCCCGAACCGGCCGATCGCCCGGCACATCTGCTGGTCTTCCACGTGAATCGCCCGGGCTTCGGCCAACAGCTCCTCGACGATCTCGGCGGGCTGCCGCTTGCCGCGGCGCTCGAAGGCAGCCCGCTTCATGCGTTCCAGGGCCCAGAAGAGGTTGACCGCCGTGGGCCGGCTGCTGGCCAGGTAGCGGACAACTTCTTCGAGCCGGGCGAAGAACGTGGCCTCGTCCTTGCCCCGGACCGTCTGAAGTCCCACGCACACCCCGTAGGCCGCGGCGATCCCGATAGCCGGCGCCCCACGCACGCGGAGCACTTTGATGGCTTCCCAGACCTCTTCGACCGTGCGGCAGTCGATTTCCACAAACTCGACCGGCAGCAGGGTCTGGTCGATCATGCGCAGACAGCCGTCGGTGCCGCCGACCCAGTGGAGCGTGTCGATGTTCTTGAGCGAGTTCGGGGAGGGAGTGGTCATGGTTCAAGCGGATTCAAGGGTGGAATGGTCGGGATCGTTTGCCACTGCTTGCCTTCCGGGCAAGCAGTGCTTGAGGTTCCTGTGGCCGAAGTTTTGGGAGACACTGCTTGCCCGGAAGGCAAGCAGCGGCAAACGAGCAGGGACGCTCCGAGGGTCACTTCGCTTCGGGGCGGAGGATTTTTTGGAGGGCTTCGTTTCGGGCGATGACCTTCTGAGCCAGGCCGGCCTTGTAGGTCTGGAGCTGCTGTTGGAGCGCGCCGTCGGACAGGGCGAGGATCTGGATGGCCAGCAGGCCGGCGTTGCGCGGTCCGCCGCTGTTGGTGCCGACGGTGGCCACGGGCACGTCACCGGGCATCTGCACGACCGAGAGGAGCGAATCCAGGCCGCCCATCATCTCCGTGGCCACGGGAATGCCGATCACCGGCAGGACCGTGTGCGCGGCGACCACGCCCGCCAGGTGAGCCGCCCCGCCGGCCGCGGCAATGACCACCTTTAGCCCCCGTTGGATGGCCGACTCGGCGTAGCGACACACGACGTCCGGCGTGCGGTGGGCGCTCATCACCTGGACCTCGTAGGGGACTTTGAATTCGTCGAGCACCTTGGCCGCGGCCTGGATCTTCGGCCAATCGCTGTCGCTGCCCATGATGATTCCGATCCGCGGGGTCGTGGCGTCTGGCATGGTTGGTTCTTTCTCGCTACGGTTTTCGTGTTCGAAGGAGGGGGCTGTGGGAACGCGAAGAGGCAAGCTCTTGGGCTGTCAGCGGCAGGTCACAACTCGGTTTACACGTCAAACCGTGGGTTGTACGGCATGTCGAAGGTTTCGGCAACTGCCCGGTTGGTAATCTCTCCGTCGAAGATGTTGATCGCCCGGGCGATGGGGGGGGAGAGGGCCGCCGCCTTAAGCAGGCCGTGGTGGATGATCTTCTCGGCCCAGGGCAGAGTGACGTTGCAGAGGGCAAAGGTGCTGGTCCGGCCCACGGCCCCGGGCATGTTGGTCACGCAGTAGTGGACCACCTCGTCGATGATGAACGTGGGGTTGCTGTGGGTCGTGGGGCGACTGGTAGCCACGCAGCCGCCCTGGTCGATGGCCACGTCGATGATCACGCTGCCGGGCTTCATTAGTTTCAGGTCTTCCCGTTGGATCAGCATCGGTGCCCGGGCCCCAGGCACGAGGACCGCGCCGATCACGAGATCCGCCCGCTCGAGCTGCTGGCGGATCGTGTGGCGGTCGCTGAAGAGGGTGGTGACGTTGGCGGGCATGATGTCGTCGAGGTAGCGGAGCCGGTCCAGGGGGATGTCCAGCAGGGTGACATTGGCTCCGAAGCCGGCGGCGACCTTGGCCGCATTGGCGCCGACGATCCCGCCGCCGAGGATCGTAATGTAGGCTGGGTCGACGCCGGGAACCCCGCCCAGCAGGATGCCCCGGCCCATTTGCGGCCGCTCCAGGTACTTGGCCCCTTCCTGGATGCTCATGCGTCCGGCCACCTCGCTCATGGGGGTCAACAGCGGTAGGCGGCCTTGCTCGTCGCGGAGCGTTTCGTAGGCCACGGCCGCGGCGCCGGTCTTCAAGAAGGCCTCGGTCATCTGGCGGTCGGCGGCGAAGTGGAAGTAGGTGAACACGACTTGGCCCGGCTGCAAGCGGATCAGTTCGCTGGGCTGCGGCTCCTTGACCTTGATGATCATCTCCGCCCGGCCGTAGACCTCCTCCGCGCTGCTGACCATTTCGGCCCCGGCCCGCTCGTAATCCTGATCGGGCAGTCCGGAGCCGAGGCCGGCACCGGCTTCGACCAGGATCTGATGCCCAGCCCGGGTCACTTCTTCGACCCCCACGGGCAACAATCCGACCCGATACTCGTCCCGTTTGACCTCGCGCGGCACCCCGATGATCATTGGTCTACTCCTTCGGCTTTCAGATGATCTACCCCCTTCAATTATCGTACAGCCGGGGGCAAAAAGGGAGGAGGCCCGTTGGGGCCGCAGCACATTGCCCGTTCAGAACCGGGGCGTGCCGCCCCAGTCCGGGCCGACACGGCCCGGCTCGGATTGTCCTTCGAGCTCGGATTGCCGTTCGTGCTCGGCATGCCGTTCGGGGCCCCCTTGGCGTTTCTGGGACATGGCCATCAGATAGGCCTGCTCGTGGCGTTGGATGCGCGAAAGGGTCTCGGGGTAGGTGGTGTTGGGATGCAGCCGGCTGGCGTCTTCGAGCAGTTCGAGGGCCCGGGGGTAATCGAATCGGGCGGCATGGGCCAAGGCCAAGTTATACATGGCCACATGGTTCTTGGGATCCGCGATCAGCGCCGCTTCCCAGATCACGGCAGCCTTCTCCCATTGGCCCTTCAACGCCAGGTTGTTCCCTCGACGAATCTCCGCGGCCACGCTCCCCCAACGCGGCGAGGCCAGTTCCACCTCGTACGGAATCAGGTGCGGGGTGAGCAGTTCGGACATCTCCCGGGCCCACTTGGTGATCAACTCGTTGCTGGCCACTTCCTTGGAGGGCAGATAGCCCTGGCCGTTGTGGATCTCGCCATCGGCCCGATAGGACGCCTGACGCTGAGCGCGGATCTCACCGGTGCGCACATCGACCAGCTGGAGCGACATCGCCACGGACACCTCGCGTTGGAGCATCAGGTCGTGATGGATGCCCACGCCGACCGGGGCGCCGTCGCCGTGCCGATCATAGCGTTCTCCCGGCCCAGGACGGGTGGTGTGAACGATCCGGTTCAGACGCTCGCGGTCGTCCGCCCGATAGTGGATCACCTCGCCAATGAGGATCGCATCCACGCCCAGTTGTCGTCCGGCCGCGATCGCCGCGCCGAGGTCGGGCTTCCCCTCGACCTGGTAGCCGCTGGTCTGAACGATCGCGTTCAACTCCGTGGGATCGGCGAGGGCATAGAAGCCGCTGTCCCACAGCCGAGCCACGAGTTCCGACCGAGCCCGCTGGCCCGCGTTGTCCTGGCCGCGGAACTCCAGCACGGCCAGACGCCGGATCCCGGCAACGTCGAATTCCGCCGGCTGCCAGACCTGGAATTTCGCCGTCTGCGCGCAGCCGCTGGCCAAGGCCACCGTCAGGGTGGCGATGCCAAGCCAGGAGTGTGCTAGCAAACGGGTCATGGGCGAGGAGAGACTCGGGAGGAATAGCCGCCGACTAGATACACCAACCTTATCGGCAAGAACAAGAGGAGTTTCTCACGCCGAAGCGTCTCTTCAGCCAGAACACGATCCGGCAGCGTCCCGCATCCTCTCCAGTTTTCCTGGTTTCTCGGGTAACCCCGTTTCCGGGATTCACCGGGCTCCCTGTTTGAACTGGCCTTCCCCTCGGGCGCGCATTTTGGTAGTAATCTGCCCGATTCTCTTCGGCGGAAACCATTTCTTGCTGTTTTCCAGCCTTGCTTGACGTGCGGGGAACTTGTTCATGAAACGCGTCCTCATTCGGATGTCGGCGTTGGCGACGGTAGTCGTGTTGGGGCTGATTGCGATCGCGCAGGCACAACGCAGTGCCAATCACTCCACGGCGGTGGCTGGCGGCGGCAGTGCCACGGCGGATCAGCCGGAGAGTCTGGAACCGGCCCGCCCCTTGGCCGACAGCGGCGTCCCGCGTCCCTTGCCCACGCCCTCCCATGCGAATCCCCTGCGTCAGGAGTCGTCTTTCGCGGCGGGCGAGGAAGGCCGCCCGACGTCCAGGCTGACCGGACGCACGTATCCGCCGGAGTCGCGGGACTCCAGCGAAGGCGTTCGGCCCCTGGTCCTTTCGGGGCCCGACCCGACGATGATCGCGGTGACGGGTGGAACCAGTCCGCTGACGGCACCGGCGTCCGCTCCGGCCGAGATCCCCAGTTCTCCGCAGGCCCCCACGCAGCTCTTTCCCACGCGTCCTTCCGCCGTGCCTACCCCGGCCACGCGTTCGGCCGAGCCGACCCCGGAGCCCCTCCCCGCGACAGACCCGTTCTCCAGACCGGCACAAGGCAACACCACCCTGGTACCCGTCGGTCCGGCCCCGGCCGAGCGGGAACCGCGTGCACCGCTGTCCGAGCCTGCCGCGCATGAACCGTCGCCCTTGCGTGCGAATCCATATTCTCGCAACATGAGCGAGCCGGGCTCCCTGTCTGCGTCGGCGCCGCAAGCGCCGGCGATCGCCGCGCCGAACAATGTGTTGCGCGAAACCACGGAGCCGGATCGGTTGTCGACGTTTGACAACCGGGTCTCGCCTCTGGACAGTTCCCCGCAAGGCACCGGCACGGGCACGCCCGGCAACAAGCAGCTCGAAGGGGCCCAGTCGCCGCAAGTGACGATCGAGAAAACCTCGCCGGCCGAGATCCAGGTCGGCAAGCCGGCCACGTTCCGGATTCGCGTGCGCACTTCCGGAAAGGTGGCTGCCCATGGCGTGGAAATCCACGACGAAGTGCCCAAAGGCACCCGGTTGATGACCACCAGCCCGCAGGCCTCGCGCGGGGTGCAGGGCGAACTGGTCTGGTCGCTGGGCACCATGCAGCCGGGCGATGAGACCGCGGCCGAGGTTCAGTTGATGCCGGTCGAGGAAGGCGAGATCGGAAGCGTAGCCACCGTGCACTTCCGCGCCGAGGCGACGGCCCGGGCGATTGCCACCAAGTCGGAACTCGTCGTCGAGACTTCGGCGCCCAGTCAGGTCCTCGTGGGCGAGCCGGTGCTACTAAACGTCACGGTCACCAACCCGGGCAGCGGGGTGGCCACGGGCGTGGTCCTCGAAGAGCGGATTCCGGCGGGGCTGCAGCATCCCGCCGGCACGGAACTGACCTACGACGTGGGCCAACTGAAGCCCAAGGAAAGCCGAAAACTCCAACTCCAGATGGTCGCCGAGCGGCCGGGCCAGGTGAGCAACGTGCTCGTGGCCCGCGGCGACGGCAATCTCAAGGCCGAACACCGCCTCGACCTCCAGATCCTCGCGCCCCAGTTGGGACTGGCGATCGAAGGGCCGAAACGCCGCTACCTGGAACGGGAAGCGGCCTACACCGTGGCGATCACCAATCCGGGCACGGCCCCGGCGCAGCGTGTCGAGCTGACCGCCCAGCTCCCGCCCGGGCTGAAGTTCGTCAGCGCCAACAATGCCGGCCACTATGTCCAGGCCGAGCACGCCGTCCATTGGCAGTTGGACGAGCTGCCGGTCCAGGAGACGGGCACCTTGAAACTCGTCACCATGCCGGTCGAGCCGGGCGAGCACAAGTTGCTCGTTAGTGCCAGCGCCGATAAAGGCGTCTCGGCCGAACGCGAACAGTCGGTGCTGATCGAGGGGATCGCGGCGATCATGTTCGAAGTGGTCGACGTCAACGACCCCGTGGAAAAAGGCGGCGAGACGACCTACGAGATTCGCGTCGTCAACCAGGGCTCCAAGGCTGCCACCAACGTACAGTTGGCGCTGAACCTGCCAGCGGGGATGCGCCCGGTCGCCGCCGAAGGCCCCACCCATCACTCGATGGGCCCCAACCAGATCATGTTTGAGGGCCTCTCGCGGTTGGCCCCCAAGGCCGACACGACCTATCGCGTTCGCGTCCAGTGTCTCCAGCCAGGCGACCTGCGTATGCAGGCCCAACTCATGACCAACGAGATCCGCGAACCGGTTACCAAGGAAGAGAGCACCCGCGTCTACGCCGACGAATAGCGGCGGAGCCGAGGCTCACTGCGGCCCCAGGTAGCCGAACCGCGGGACAGGCTGCCCCGCCACGTCGACCATCTCCAGGAACATCGGCTTGGGACGGACCCAGAGCCCGTGGTCGCCGTACTCCTTGCGGTAGACCACGAGCTCCTCTTCGGTCTCGCTGTGCCGGGCGACTCCGATGACGGAGTATTCCTGCCCCTTGTAGTGGCGATAGCGTCCCAGCCTGACGTCGCTCACTTCTTCGCGTCCTCACGGACGGCCGGCAGTTGGATCGTCTGGAGCGACCCGTTCTGGGCAAAGTCGAAACCGGCGCCCTTCAGCGCGGTCTCGATGTCGGTCTTGGAGACCGGTTGACCTTCCTGGTAGATCAGCCCCCAGTAGACGGTGCAGCCGCCGTTGACATGCACGCCCGTGGCCACCTGAACGACCATGAGCTTGGGATTCAGCCTCGCCAGGAGATGCTGGATGGGGAAGAACTCGTGTTCATCTCGGACCGAAAACGCTTTCGGCACTTCGACGGTCACCTGCATGCTGGAACTCCTCCTCAAAAGGGAACGATCGAGGTGAAGGTATTGTTGCCGAGCCGGCGGGAATTGGCAACCATCGGCGCGCAGTTTTCTTGGGCAAGCGAGCTTGTCGATCAGTCGTTCGGCGAGATGCCGGGCGCCGAGGATTGCCAGGTTGGCCTGTAAAAACTCCAGAGAAAACGAGCCCGCCACTGCGACACCCTTGACACGCGGCGTGGCGGGGAGGCCTAATAGGGGTGAGTTGCCTGCCCTTGCGTTCCCACCGAGACCACAAGCCTTACCTTCGCTGAGACTCCTTACCACTGGAGGGCCGTGCCATGCTCGAACGTTTCGCCCTGTTGGCCATGTTGATGGCCGTGTCGGGATGGGGCCAGTCGGCCGTTGCGGCGTCGCCGGAGAATATCGCCCGCGGGGCGAAGTACACGCTTTCTCCCTCGCCGAGCTACAAGCTTTGCACCGATCCCGGGGACCGTGTTCAGTTGACCGACGGTCAGTCGACCAAGGCCTACTTCTGGACGCAGCAAGAGACCGTCGGCTGGCAGAGCCTGCCCTATGCGACGATCACCGTTGACCTGGGCCGCGTGCAGCCGATCAGCGGCGTGGCATTCACCACGGCGGCCGGCGTGGCGGGCGTCACCTGGCCCCTGGCGATCAACGTCCTGGTCAGTGACGACGGCAAGACCTACCGCGATGCGGGCGACCTGGTCGCGCAGGACCTGAAGGCGCACGGGCCTTGGCCGGAAAAGTATGCGATCCGCCGGCTGGTGACCGAAAAGCTGAAAACCCGGGGGCGTTACGTGCAGTTCGTGGCGATTCCGCGGTCCGGCGGCACCTATTTGTTTGTCGACGAGGTCGAGGTTTTTCGCGGTCCGGAAGAGCTTCTGACACGCGACCTGTCCGGCCAGCCGGTGACCGACGCCCGAACGATCTTTGAGCAGGGCCGTGTCACACGGTCGGTGGCCAATCGCTTCTTTGCCGATGCGACGGCGTTGCAGGAGTCGCTGGCTGCGGCCAAACTCCCGGGCTCCGTCGGCAGGCCGCTCGCCCAGAAACTCGGCGAGGTGCGACAGCAATTGGAGGGCGAGACGCTTACCGGCGGTCCGGCGTTCCAGGCCGTGTTGCCGCTCGGTCCGACGCACGCCCGGCTGTTCGGCATGCAGGCGGAACTGTGGCGGGCCCTGGGCCGCCCGGGGTTGACCGCCTGGGTGCCAGCGACCTGGGATCCGGTAGAGTTGATCGCCACGCCGCCCGAGCGTTCGTCGGGTACGCTCGACGTCCACACGATGCGAGGCGAGTACCGTGCGGCTGCATTGAATCTGGCCAACAGCACCGATCAGCCGATGACCGTGCGGCTCCGCTTTGAGGGGCTGCCGCAGTCGCCCACGCCCGGCTATGTGACGCTCCATGAGGTCACCTGGACTGATACGGCCCAAGGCAAGCCGGTGGCGGCCGCGCTGCCCGAGGCGGCCAAGGCCGACGGCGTCTGGACGGTGACCGTGCTGCCGGGGTTGGTCCGCCAGGTATGGCTGACCTTCCATGCAACGGATCTCGCGCCGGGCGAATTGGCCGGCAGCCTGGTGGCCGAGGCGATGGGAACCGTGTCGCTTAAGACGCCCGTGCGTCTGCGGGTCTGGCCATTGGATTTCCCCGCCAAGACGACGCTGTATCTGGGCGGTTGGAGCTACACCAACGGCAAGGGGGCCTATGGCGTGACGGCGGAGAACCGCGAGGCGTTTCTGGAGCACTTGCAGAGCCGCTTTGTCAACGCCCCCTGGGCCAACGCGAGCGTGATGCTCAACTGCAAGGTGACTGACGGCGCGCCACCCAAGGTGGAACTGAACACTGCACTGTTCGACGACTGGATCGGGCAGTGGCCCAAAGCCCAACGCTACATGGTCTTCCTCTCTGTGGGCGGAAACTTTGCGGGCGCGAAGATCAACACGCCGGAATTCGAGCGGCGCGTTGGCGCGTGGATATCGGCGTGGGTGAGTAAACTCGGAACTAAAGGGATATCGCCCGATCGTCTGTGAGTGCTGATACACGACGAGCCGCACGAGAATACCGACGTGGCTCC
>JBDKTH010000417.1:0-16317 GCA_039680305.1 Thermoguttaceae bacterium
AGACCACCGTCGTCCAAGTGCCCGACGGGCTAAGCAACACCTACTTTGCCGGCGAGAAGTATCTCAATCCCGACTGGTACGACCAGGCCCTGTCCTCCGGCGACAATCAGTGCATGTTCATCGGACACGATTACGACAATGCCCGCTTCTGCAGTTCCCAGTGGCTGTTGCGTCGCGATACCCCCGGATATGACTCGATGGGCAGCTTCGGCGGACCGCACCCCGGCGGATGCCAGTTCGTCTTCTGCGACGGCTCGGTCCACTCAATCAGTTTCACGGTCGATTCGGTCGTCTATCAGCGATTGGCCAACCGCCAGGACGGCCAGATGGTCGACGCCAGTCAGTTCTAGGACTACTTCACCACGATCACGCGCACGTCCCCCTCGCGGCGCAAGACATTGACGGCCGCGTCCTCGCCGTGCCGCTGGATGAGCAGGTCCAGCGTGGCCTCGCCAACACGCAAGTTGTACAGATGGAGCCGCTCGACGAATGCGGGGAGGATGGGGTGCGAAAAGTAGAGTTGGCCCCGCGGGGCGTGGATGCTCAGGCCCAGGCAGCTTTGCAGCACAAGGAACACGGCCCCAGACGCCCAGGCCTGGGGCGAGCAGGCCACCGGATACAGGGTCGGGCCTTGCCCGGGGCGACGCGGAAAACCGCAGAACAGTTCCGGCATCCGGTGCAGGGCGAGGAACTGGCTCGCGTCGAACAGGGCGCCGAACACTCGCTTGACGCCCTCCATCAGCCCGTAGCGGGCCAGCCCGGCCACGATCAACGAGTTGTCGTGCGGCCAGATCGAACCGTTGTGATACGACATCGGATTGAAGCGGACTTCCGTCGTGGCGACCGTGCGGATGCCCCAGCCGGAAAACGACGCCTCCTCAAGAAGCGTCTCGGCCACCTTCGGGGCATGCTCGGCGCTGGCGATCCCGGCAAACAGCGCGTGGCCGGCGTTCGAGGTGCGCACTCGGCAGGGTTGCTTCTCGCCGTCCAGCGCCAGGGCATAGGTCTTCAACTCCGGACACCAGAACGCCTCTTCAAACCGCGACTGGAGAACGCCGGCCTGATGGAGCAGTTGCGTGGCGCGCTCCGGCTGCTCCAGGGCCGAGGCCAGCATGGCCGCCCCGCGTTTCGCCGCGTACACGTACCCTTGCACCTCGCAGAGGGCGATCGGCCCGTGGGCGAGCTTGCCATCGGCGTGAAACACCGAATCGCCTGAGTCTTTCCAGCCTTGCTGCACCAGGCCGCTGGGCGACCGCCGCGCGTATTCCACAAACCCGTCGCGATCCGGATCGCCATCAGTATCCATCCACTCCAGCGCCCGCTCCACGTTCGACCAGATCGATTCGATGAACGCCAGATCGCCGGTCCGCTCGTAGTAGTCGGCGGCGAGCATGACGAACAGCGGCGTGGCATCGACGCTGCCGTAATAGCAGCCGAAGGGCACTTCGCCCAAGGCGGCCATCTCGCCGCCGCGCGTCTCGTGGAGGATCTTGCCCGGCGCGGCGTCGCGCTCCGGGTTGACCGTCTGCGCCTGGGTCGACGCCAGATAGGCCAGCACGCCGCGCGCCAGCGACGGGTCGAGCCAGAGATACTGCCTCGCCGCAAGGATCCCATCCCGGCCAAAGACCGTGCTGAACCAGGGCACGCCCGCATAGGGATAGGGGCCGTAGGGGGTCTGCGTGACCATCATGCTCAGGTCGGCCATGCTGCGAGTGATCCAATCGTTCAGCAGGCCACTGGACGTTTCGATCTTCGCCGCACGTTGCCGGGCGGTCTGGAAACCGATCGACGACAGGTGCGCCGCGCTGTCGTAGGCGGGGTAATGCATTCCCGCGGTTCCCACCTGGGCCGATACGGTCAGATAGAACACGGCCTCTTCCTGCGGCTCCAGGGCCAGGTCGAAGGCCGCTTCCGAGGCCGAAAGACGCTGCGGCGACGGGGAGAACTGCAGCTGGGTCCGACGGATCACCTTGTCCAGCCCCTGATAGGCCAACGTCACCTGGTCGTGATCGACCTCCGCCTTGAGGAATCGCCCCTTGGCCTTGCGCTGCGTGCCGCGGACCTCGAAGATATCCGCGTAGTCGGCCTCGAAACAGAAACGCAGCGACGTCTGGATGGCCTGGAGCCCGTAGTTGCGAATCCGCAGCCGCTCATAGCAGACCCCTTGCCACAAGAGCTTGGCGCGGAACAAGTGCAGGGTGCCGCGTCGCAGGTGCACCTCCCCGGTCTCGGGCGCACGGAAGTCCGGATTGGTCAGATCCACGGTGAGCAAGCCATTGTCCTCCTGCACCGTGGAACTGAGAAACAGCGGTTCGAGTTGATGTATGCGGAGAGTCAGCAGGGAGAGGAAGCGGGTGCCTTCATGATAGATCCCCTCTTCGCCGCGGCCGAGTGGTTTGATGTCACCCAGGTGGTCGAACACGGCAAAGCTGTCACCCTGTTTGAGCACCAGCGTCGTGCTCTCGGCCTGGGACGCGGGGGCCACGATGTAGAACCGGTTTTCCGCCGTCCCACGCCGGTTTGCGTTTCGGGAGGACGGCCAGCCCGCGGATCTCGAACGGCCTTTTTTCATCGGGTCAAAACCATCATTTTCCAGGAAGGGGATATTCGAATTCTAGCCCTTGCGGTCGATCGGTCGAATCGAACTCGCGGCATAGTTTTTGCAATTAATAACTCGTCTTGTGATCCTTCCTAACCCAAGCGGAGTAAGAACCATGCGCATCGCCCAGGTTGCACCCCTGTATGAGAGTGTGCCACCGAGGCAGTACGGTGGGACCGAACGCGTTGTGTCCTATCTCACGGAGGAACTGGTTCGGCAGGGGCATGAGGTGACACTCTTTGCCAGCGGCGATTCGGTCACGCAGGCGCGCTTGATCCCCGGCAGCCCGAAGTCCTTGCGGACCGATCCGAACTGCGTCGACCCCTTCGCGTGCCACTTTGGGATGTTGGAACAGGTCTACCAGCGGGCGATGCACTTCGACGTGATCCATTTCCACATCGATTACCTCCACTTTCCCGTCTCCAGTCGCAAGCGGTTCCCGCATCTGACGACGCTCCACGGACGCCTGGACATTCCCGGGCTCGCGTCCCTCTATCAGCATTTTCCTCACGAGCCGGTGGTCTCCATCTCCGACGCCCAGCGCAAACCGCTTTCCGAGGCGAACTGGACCGGGACCGTCTACCATGGGCTGCCCGAGGAAATCTACCGGTGCTATCCGGAACCGGGCAAGTATCTCGCCTTTATCGGTCGGATATCCCCGGAAAAACGGGCCGATCGGGCGATTGAGATCGCCCAGCGCGTCGGCCTGCCGCTGAAGATCGCCGCCAAGGTCGACCGCGCCGACCGCGAGTACTTCTACGAACAGATCGAGCCGCTGCTCGATCACCCGCTGGTCGAGTTCGTCGGCGAGATCGGCGAGAAGGAGAAGAACGCCTTCCTTGGCAACGCCTATGCCTTGCTCTTCCCCATCGACTGGCCGGAGCCGTTCGGCCTGGTGATGATCGAAGCCATGGCCTGCGGCCTGCCCGTGATCGCCTGGCGTTGCGGCTCGGTCCCGGAAGTGGTCGATGACGGAGTCACCGGTTTCGTCGTCGACAATATCACGGATGCCGTGAAGGCCGTGGAGCGGATCCCGGAGCTGAGCCGCACGCGCTGCCGCGAGGTTTTTGAGACCCGCTTTAGCGACCATCGCATGTCGCACGATTACCTGCGAATCTACCGTCACCTGCATCGCCTGGAGATGGAGCAGGCCCGGGCCAACTTGACGGTCCTCACCACCGGCGGCGCCGAAAAGGCCGACGGCGACGGAAAGGCGGCTGTGGGGAGGGGAAACCTCCTGACGCGGTAGACCTTTGACTCCCCGACAGCCATCCTGACCGAGGGTGGGCCAGGCGAAGATGAACCGGACACGGTTATCAAGGTAGGGCGGTGCCGAGCTTGCGAGGCCCGCCACAGCACCACCCTGGATCTGGCGGGCCTCGCAAGCTCGGCACCGTCCTACCTTACTTCAGGCCAAAAGCGAGTGCCATTTCTTGGCCACCCTCTAGATTGACACTCCCCCTCCGTAGGCCTTATACTGCTCAAGAGTGGCCAGTGACCGGAACCGGTGGCCAAATTCCTCATCTTTGTCGCCCGTCTTCGTTAACCGAAGAGGTATCTTTTCGAAGGACCCGTCCAGAAATAACTTGGAGAATTGAGCTACCAATGAAGCAACTGCCGTGGGAAGACTCCGGAAGGTGCACAGGAGGTGGCGGCAGTTGCTTCATTGACAAGCGACGACTTCCCCAGAAAACTGCCGATGAAACCCTCTATCTCCCCAATCGAAAGAGAGAATCCGCCGTTGGCCATGGATTGCCAAGCGTCAAAGGCTCGGCGGATTCTCTCTTTCTAGTAGCTCAATTCTCCACGTTATTTCTGGACGGGTCCTAAGGCCTTTCGCTGCTGGCAGAAAGGAGACTCTCATGCCCCAGGCGATTGTCGATCCGGAGGAACTGCGGCGTTTCGCCCACAATCTCAAGAAGTTTACCACCGAGATCCAGGATCGGATGACCGTCCTGGCCGGTCAAATGGCCTCGCTGGGCAAGACCTGGCGCGATCAGGAGAACAAGAAGTTCGTCGACGAGTTCGAACAGCACATGAAGGGGATCGCCCGGTTCGTCGAAGTCACCGACGAGCACATCCCTTACCTGCTGCGCAAGGCCGAGTATATCGAGCAGTACCTGCAACAGCGATAAGGATCCGGCCCATGGCGCACGCCAAAGTCACGTCGATCGATGCCGTGGACGAGATGGCCGTGGCCCTGCGCCGGTTTGGCGAGGAAGCGGCCAATGCCCTGGCCGATCTCGATCTGGAATTGAAACGGGCGCTGGATTGGCTCCAGCACGACCGCAAGGACTACTGGGATGCGGAGGTCCGTCGGAATTACGACCGCGTGGCCGAAGCCCGGAACAATCTCCAGCGGCGCATGATCTGCCGCCCGACCGACGATCGCCCCGCGGCGACCGAGGAAAAGAAGGCCCTCGAACTGGCCAAGCGGCGACTGGACGTCTCCCAACAGAAGGTCCAGGCCGTGCGCCACTGGTCGATGGCCGTGCAGCACGAGTTGCAGGAGTATGTCGGCGCGATCAACTTGTTCACCACCTGGCTCCAGGGCGATCTTCCCAAGGCGTTGGCGTCGCTGAAGCGCATGAGCCTGGCGCTCGAGGCGTATGTCAACCTGCCGGCGGGGGCCGAGCCGGAAGAGCTTTCGGCCGCACCGACGCGCGAAGAGGCAAGCGACGGGCCGCGTGCCCCGGACAAGGATCGGGAGGAGGCCGACAACCGCGTGGAGCCAAGCGAGGCGTCCTCGTTCGAGGCCCCGGAGGAAGAGTCGTCCCCGCAGCAGGAGCCGTAAGCATGCGTCAATGGGATCTTAGCTCCGGCGCCTCCCGGCTGGAAGAGGCGATGAAGGACCTGAAGGCCGCCCGGTTGCGAATCACCGAGCAGTGGAACGACCGCACCAGCCAGGAGTTTCAAGAGACCTGCCTTGACCCGCTGGACCCGCTGCTGGAGCGCACGCTGGAAGCGATTCAGCGGATGGCCGACGTGCTGGCCAAAGCCGAACGCGACTGTGGATCCTATTGATCATGCCCCAAGAACGCCCTGTGAACGAATTGCTTTCTCCCAACCGGCCCCGCGACCTGGTGCTGACCCTGCGCGAACTGGTGGCCGAGCGCACGCCGGCCGACGTCGAGATCCCCTTGGCGGCCAAGACCCGGGCTGAGGCGATCAAACGCCGCTACGACGAGACCCAAAAGCAGTTGGCCGAACGCGTCGCCGCGGAAAAGCGGTCGGCCGAGTCGCAGTACACCGCTGCCCAGCGCGCGATCCAGGCCGATTTCGAGGCCTCGTATCACGCCATGGAGCGGGAGTATGAGGAGGTCCGCCGGGACATCACCACGCGGTTCGACGCCGACGACACGCGTCAGAAAAAGACGTTTGACGAGGCCCGCTGGGAGACGACGACCGTCTTCGAGGCCACCCGCGGTGGTCTGAGCACCCAGTTTCGCGAGTTCCAGGAGCAACTCGACGCCCAAGGGGCCGAGCTCGGCACAGTCGAGCAAGAGGCGATCCGCGTCTTGAAGCGGCGTCGCCAGTGGCGCGACTACCCCGCGCTCGAGCCGCGCGCGTTGCCCCCGGGCGATCCGAACGCCCAGTTCCTCGAGCTGGCCGCGATGGCCAAGAACCAGTTGCGGGCCCTGCGCGCGCAGATCCTGCCGCGATGGTTCGAAGGCGCCCAGCCGTTTGGGCTGTTCCTCCTGTTCTGCCTGCTGGCCGCCTATCCCGCGGGCTTCCTGGTTTCCTGGAAGGTCGTGTTCTGGGTGCCGCTCGGGCTCGTCCTGGGCGGGCTGCTAACGGCCGTGTTCGGCACCTGGTTCTACTATCTGGCCAAGGGCGAATCGAGCGAGGCCTTCCTGGCCCTGCGTCAGCTGCTGGCCGACGCCGACCTGGCCCGCCGCACGGCCTTGGAGGCCGCCCGGGTGAAAAGCGAGCAGCAAAACGTCGCTGGCCGTCAGAAGCTCGAAAAGGAACTGAAGCGGTCTGAAGAGACCTACCACACGGCCCAGGCCGAATTGCAGGTGCGCCAACGCGACGAGCTGAAGCAGGCCGACGCCAAGTACCTGCCGCTATTGGCCGAACGCATGGCCCGGCGCGACGGCCGCCTTGAAGAGGCCAAGCAACGCTACTCCCGGCAACTCGAAGAAATCAACCAACGCGCCGAAAGCGAGTCGGACCGCCAGCTCACCGATCATTTCCGCGAGACCGTGGAAGGCCAGCAGCAGTTCGACCGCCAATGGGGCACGGTCGTCGAGCATTGGCGATCGGGGATGGAGGAGTTCCAGACCTCGACCGCCGGGATCAATGCCGCCTGCCAGCAGTTGTTCCCCGCGTGGCACGCCGTCGATTGGAACGCCTGGAAGCCCGCGGCCGAGATCCCGCCGGCGGTCCCCATTGGCCAGTTCCCCGTGCGTCTTTGCGAGATCGACGGCGGCATCCCCGCCGATCCGCAGTTGCGTCCCAAGCAGACCGACTTCACACTCCCGGCCCTGTTCCCCTTCCGCGACCGTTCGCTGATCCTGCTGAAAGCCAACGGCGAGGGGCGTGCCCGGGCTGTCGCGACGATCCAGGCCCTCATGCTCCGCCTGCTCACCTCGATGCCGCCGGGCAAGGTGCGGTTTACGATCGTCGATCCCGTCGGACTGGGCGAAAACTTCTCGGCCTTCATGCACCTGGCCGACTACAACGACCAGCTCGTGACCAGCCGCATCTGGACCGACAGCGGCCACATCGACCAGCGTCTGGCCGACCTGACCGGCCACATGGAAAACGTGATCCAGGTCTACCTGCGCAACGAGTTCGCCTCGATCCAGGAGTACAACGAGTTTGCCGGCGAGATGGCCGAGCCGTATCGAATCCTCGCCGTGGCCAATTTCCCCACGAACTTTTCGGAGAACGCGGCCAAGCGGCTCACGAGCATCGTGGCCAGCGGCGCCCGCTGCGGCGTCTACACGCTCCTGAGCGTCGACAGCAAGCTGCGGCTCCCCCGCGACTTCCACATGGCCGACATCGAGGCCCACGCCGTCATCCTCCGCTGGGAGAACGAGCGGTTCGTCTGGGAGCATCCCGACCTGGGCGACGTGCCGTTGGATCTGCTCGCCCCGCCGCCCGACGAGCGGTTCACCGAGATCGTCCGTTCCGTGGGCCAGCGGGTCAAAGACGCCGACCGCGTGGAAGTGCCCTTCAGTTTCGTCGTGCCGGAGGAACCCGAGTGGTGGACGAGCGACAGCCGCAAGGGCATCGACATCCCTCTGGGCCGCGCCGGGGCGATGAAGCTCCAAAACCTGCGACTGGGCAAAGGCACCTCGCAACACGTGCTCATCTCCGGCAAGACGGGCTCCGGCAAGTCAACCCTCCTGCACGCCCTGATCACCAACGTGGCGGTCCGCTACAGCCCCGAGGAAGTCGAGCTCTACTTGGTCGACTTCAAGAAAGGGGTCGAATTCAAGGCCTATGCCGAGGCCGAACTGCCCCACGCCCGCGTGATCGCCATCGAAAGCGAGCGGGAATTCGGCCTGAGCGTGTTGGAACGGCTCGACGCCGAGCTGAAGCGCCGCGGCGATCTGTTCCGCAGTCTCGGCGTGCAGGACGTCAACGCCTTCCGCACGCTGCGTCCCGACGACGTGATGCCCCGGGCCCTGTTGATCATCGACGAGTTTCAAGAACTCTTCATCGAGGACGACCGCATCGCGCAGTCCGCCTCGCTCCTGTTGGACCGCCTGGTGCGGCAAGGGCGTGCGTTCGGGATCCACGTGCTCCTCGGCTCGCAGACGCTGGCCGGCTCTTATTCGCTGCCGCGGAGCACGATCGGCCAGATGGCCGTGCGCATCGCCTTGCAGTGTGCCGAAGCCGACGCCCATCTGATCCTCAGCGAAGAAAACACGGCCGCCCGGCTATTGCGCCGCCCCGGCGAAGCGATCTACAACGACGCCAACGGACTCTACGAAGGCAATCATCCGTTCCAGGTGGTCTGGCTCGCCGATCACGAGCGGGAAGACTACCTCGGGCGTGTCCGAGAACTGGCCCGCACCCGCAACCGGCTGAATAAACATCTGATCGTCTTTGAGGGGAACGTGCCGGCCGATCCGAGCCGGAATCCAAAGCTCAACGACCTTCTGGCCGCCCCGGCCTGGCCCGAACCGGTCCGCGCGGCCCAAGCCTGGCTCGGCGCGGCCGTGGCGATCAAAGAGCCGACGTTCGCCCCGTTCACTCGCCAGAGCGGCAACAACCTGCTGTTGGTGGGCCACCAGGAGGAAGAGGCCCTGGGCGTGCTTTCCACCTGCCTGGTGAGCCTGGCCGCGCAGCACGCGCCGCTGGAGGGTCAAGCCGGCGCGTCGCTGGCCCAGTTCTACATCCTCGACGGCACGCCCCCCGACTCGCGTTTGGCCGGCTCTTGGAACCGGCTGGTCTCGGTCGTGCCGCATCCCGTGAAGCTCGCCTCGCCGCGTGGGATGCCCGAGTTGATCGCCGAAGTGGCCGCCGAGGTGACCCGGCGCGAAACGTCGGGCGACGAAGACTCGCCGCCCGTGTACCTGATCATCTACGACCTGGGCCGCTTCCGCGACCTGCGCAAGAGCGACGACGACTTCAGCTTCGGCCGTTCCGACGACGACAAGCCGCCCAGCCCCTCGAAACAGTTCAGCAAGATCCTCCACGAGGGCCCGGCCCTGGGCGTGCACGTGTTGGTCTGGTGCGACACGCTCAACAGCGTCAATCGTTCCGTGGACCGCCAAGGCCTGCGTGACCTGGAGCTGCGAGTGTTGTTCCAGATGAACGCCAGCGATTCGAGCAACTTGATCGACTCGCCGGCCGCCAGCCAGCTTGGCATTCACCGGGCGATTCTCTACGACGAAGGCGAAGGCCGTCAGGAAAAGTTCCGCCCCTACGGCCCACCCACCGACGCCTGGCTCGCCCAAGTCAAGCAGCAGTTGCAGCGGCGATAGCCGCATTCCGGGCCCGGCTCGGACTACGTCGTTGACCTGAGCAGTTCCACCAACCGTGGCCGGATCTTCTCCAGCGATCGGGCGCGATGGCTCAACACGGCCTTGGCCAACTCGCCTAGCTCGGCGAACGTGCGATGGTATTCCACGACTTCAAAGAGCGAGTCGTAGCCGAACCCCAGCTCGCCACGCGGCTCCAAGAGGATTCGTCCGCAGCAGTGGCCTTCGCTCTCGGCACGAATCGTTCCGCGGGGATCGGCCAAGGCCAGATAGCAGACGAAGCGAGCCGTGCGCCGCTCCAAGGGCACGTCGGCCAGCTCCGTCAGCAGCCGGCGACGATTGTCCGCGCCGGTCGCGTTGGGCCCCGCGTAACGTGCCGTATGCACACCAGGAGCGCCGTCCAACGCGTCGACCAGAACTCCCGTATCATCCCCCAGCACCCAACGCCCGAGATGGGCCGCCTGCTGGGAAGCCTTGCGCCGGGCATTCTCGGCAAACGATTCGCTCCCCTCGTCGACCGAGAGCGGACTGGGCACATCGGCCAGCGTGAGCAACTCGAGCCCCGTGCCGTCCAATAGCGCGACCAGTTCGGCCGCTTTGCCCCGGTTGCCCGTGCCGAGAATGAGTGAGGGGTGTTCGATCATGGTGCGCATCCGTTGAGGAACACTAATCTTCATTGATCAACACGAATGGAAACAATCCGTTTCCCTGACTCGCAGATCCTCTTCATCAGTGTCGATTAGTGAAGATTAGTGTTCCTCACTATTCCTGGAAAGTTCTCGCGGTCGCTGGCCGAGCGAGTCGCCGCTTCGACGGTAAGCGAACGGCACGGCGGAGCATACTTGTTACTTTGAGTGAGCAGCCCCAACACGGTCCGCAGCCTTCAGCTCGCGCCACGCCTCCTTGCCGGTAAGCCGGCCGGCCAGCAGGTTGCCGTACAGCTGAACGAGCCGCGTCAACTCCTCGGCCGGGAGGTCGTCCAACAGCTCGACGCGGAAATGCCGCACGCCGCGACTGACGAGCACGGGCACGGCCTCCGCCGCACTCTGGGGCACGGCATTGAAGAGCGTGTTGCGGCAGCTGGCGTCCGAGGTCAACCGATGGGCCATCCCCTTCTGGTCGCGCAGGCGAACCTCGTGCTGGTCGCAGGGCCGCCCACAGTTGGTCTTGTTCGTGCCCGGCGAAAGCATGGCACAAAACACGCAATGCTCCATGTGGAACATCGGCATCTGCTGGTGGACGACCACTTCGAGCCACTCCGGCGGCACGGCCGCGACCAGGTCCAGCAGTTGATCGCGGCTCAAGTCATAGGAAGCCGTGACCCGCTGGGCGCCCGACTCGCGAAGATACTTCACCGTCAGCTCGTTGGTGGCATTGAGCGAGAAGTCGGCCACGAAGGCGATCTGCTGTTGTCGACAAAAATCCATGCCAGCCAGGTTGCGGGCAAGGATCCCGTCCGGCTCGTGCCGAAGGATCGCCGAAAGAAGTCCGTATTCCTCCGGCTTCTGGATCCGCGGCGTGGCCAGCAGGATCGTCGCGCCGGCGGCGTGGGCCATGGCGACAGCCTCGCGATACTCGCGGATGTTGCGGAAGTCGGCCAGCACGCTTCGCACTCCCTGGTCGAGCACCGCCCGCAACTGGTTGAGCGAACGGCAAAGCACGTGGAGCATCGGCGTCTGGCTCCCTCTCCCTTCGGGCGAGGGCGGGGGTGGGAGACGCAGCTTTTCGAGCACGGAGCCTTCGGCCAATCGCCGTACGGGCGGCCGTGCGACGAGGGCGTCAAGCTCCTCGATCATCTGACGCCGCAACTTGCCCAGCACGCTCAGCGGGATCATCGGCGTGCCGACGATACGGGCGTCTACGGTGCCTAGCTGATAGTTCGTCCCGCCCAAACGACTGAACTGTTCGGCGAGCAGTTCCGCGGTGAGCGGATGTTTTTGGGCCTCGGCCAATGGCTCGGGCGACTCGATTCGGCATTCAGCCCCCGATGACGTCTTCACCGCAATCACCATCGGCCGGCCGACTTCAGCCTCGACCGTCAGGTCAAGCGCGATGCGTCGCTGCGGCGTGTCGTTCTGGTAGGTCTTGCGCAGCCGGTTGGTCAGGTGCGGATCGTCGGTCTTCCAGACGGCCTGGCCCGGCTGAAGCTCGTTGGGGTCGAACGCGCCATGGCGGAAGGTCAGCTCGACCAGTCCCGGCGGCGAGACCTCGACGAGCGATTGGCCGCTATGGAAGATTTCAAAGACGCGGCCGCCGGGCGGATTCTCGTCCTGGGCGTTGGTCTCGAACACCACGCCGTCGCCCCGCTTCACCGAACAGCAAAGCTCCACGCCCACCCGGCCCCGCCGCACGGTCTTGACGTGTCCTAGCAGTACCCCGCGATTCGCCGAACTGACGGCCGGCACCAGCGTCTTGTGATCGCAGCCTTCCAGCCAGCCGTGCGAGAATCCCCGCGAAAAGGAAAGCTCCATCTCCTCGACCTGGCGCGACGTGAACTCCACCGGTCGGCCCGCGCAGGCCGTGTCGATCGCCTGCCGATAGTGACGCACGATGTTGGCCACATACTCGGCCGTCTTCATCCGGCCTTCAATCTTCAGCGCATTCACCCCAGCGGCGATCAACGCGGGCAACAGGTCGTAGGCGGCCAGGTCGTGCGGGCTGAGCAGATACTGTTTGTCGCCCAGGTCGAGTTGGCGCCCGTCACAGAGAAGTTGATACGGCAGGCGGCAGGCCTGGGCACACAGGCCGCGATTGGCACTGCGCCCGCCCAGCGACAAGCTCGCCAGGCACTGGCCCGAGTAGGCCACACACAGGGCGCCGTGCACGAAGACCTCCAGCGGCATCGACGTCTGCCGCCGGATCTTGGCCACGTCGGCCAGCGTCAGTTCCCGGGCAAGAATCACGCGGCTGAGCCCCAGCCGTTCGACGGCCTGAATCCCCTCGGCGCTGGTAAGCGACATCTGCGTCGAGGCGTGGATCGGCAGATCCGCACAAAGGGCCCGGGCGAGTTGGGCCATGCCGAGATCTTGAACCACCACGGCGTCGACGCCCGCCTCGGCGACCAGGCGGAGGATGTTTTCAGCCTGGTCCAGCTCCGACGAAAAGACCAGCGTGTTGAGCGTCACGTAGCCTTTGACCTGCCGGCTGCGCAGGTAAGCCATCAGGCGGGGCAGTTCTTCCGGGCTGATGTTCGTGGCCCGGGCGCGGGCGTTGAGGCCCGAGGTGAGCCCAAAATAGACCGCATCGGCCCCGTTGGCCGCTGCCGCCCGCACGCAGTCCCAATCCCCCGCCGGGGCCACCAATTCCGGTGGCGTGGGCGTGTGAGGAAGCGGCAGAATGTTAACACTCATGGTAGACAATGGATTTGCCGAAAGGATAAACGGCGAAAAGGCGGCGGGACAGGTCTTTTCATAACTGCAAGGGAATTTCCCCGTATTTTACCAGCGCAGTGCATCGATTGGCTAGAACTCGTCCAATAGCGGGGTGCGATCCCCTTGCGGTTTCTGACGGCTGGGAGTAGTTTAACGGGAGTCCAGACCGAAGGGGCCCCCAACCCCGTTTTCTCCAAAACCTGCCGGAGACGGTCCGACCCAGCCTTCGTAAAGTCCGATGGTTTACTTTGGCGGTCGTTCTGCCCGTCGAATGCGGCGGAAGATGACCGGGATTTCTGCCAGCTCAGAGCATCCAGCGTAATAAGTAGATAGAGCAGTAGTGTGTCCATCGGGTGTCACCGGCGTGCCGGCAATCAATTCCTTGGAGGTGATTCGATGAGTCAGCATTCACGCAGAGAGTTTCTCGCTCAGTCCGCCGCAGGCATGATGGCCTTGGGCACCAGCGGCCTCTGGTCGTCGGTGGCCCAGAGCGCGGAGAAACCGGCCGACATGGCCATCGCCCGATGGAACGGCGTCCCAGACCTTTCCCCCGCGGACTTCCAGAAAGCGGCCGTCTCGCTCACTGAAAAGGCGATCGAGGCCGTCGGCGGCCTGAAGCGGTTCATGGGCCGCGGGTCGGTGGTGTGGATCAAGCCGAACATCGGCTGGGACCGCACGCCGGAACAGGCGGCCAACACCAACCCGGACGTCGTGGCCACGCTCGTCCGGCTGGCCTTCGACGCCGGGGCGAAGCGGGTCGTCGTCGGCGACAACTCCTGCGACCTGCCGCCGAAGTCCTATGCGGCCAGCGGCATTCCCGACGCCGTCAAGAAGCTCGGCGCCGAGATCGCCCTGGTCGACCGCAGCCGCTTCAAGGAAACCAGCATCAAGGGCGAAAAGGTCAAGGCGATCCCGATGTTCCCGGGCATCCTCGACTGCGACCTGGTGATCAATGTGCCGATCGCCAAGCATCACGTCCTGGCCAAGGCCACGCTCTGCATGAAGAACTACATGGGCGTGATCGAAAACCGCAAGCTGTTCCACCAGGACATTCCCACCTGCCTGGCCGACATCACCCGCTTCATGAAGCCGCAGATCACCGTGCTCGACGCGATGCGCGTCCTGGTGGCCCACGGGCCCAAGGGCGGCAACCTGGCCGACGTGCGCGTGAAGACCACGGTCGCCGCCGGCGTGGACGTCGTCGCCCTCGACGCCCTCGGCGCGGAACTGCTCGGGAATAAACCGACCGATATCGGCTCCGTGGTCAAGGGCCAGGAAGTCGGCCTCGGCAAGATGGACTACCGCTCGCTGGCGTTGCGGGAGATCGCCGTTTCATGAGTCGCCGTCGTCTCTGGAGTGCGAGCCGAACCCGAAGAACCGTGCAGCTTCTTTTCCTGCTCGCGTTCTTCGGGGTGGTCGTGCTCGCACGCTCGCAGCCGAACACCGAGGTCAATCACCTCGTCGAGGTCTTTTTCCATTTTGACCCGCTGATCCTGATCGCCACGCTGCTTTCCGCGCATGCGGTGCATGGGGCGGTCTTGGCCATCGGGACGATCGTGCTAACGTTGCTGTTGGGCCGCGTCTTCTGTGGTTGGGTGTGCCCGCTGGGAACGATCCACGCCATTGCCGGCCGCGTGTTCGACCGCTTTCAGTCGCGATCCAAACGCCGCGATCATTGGTCGCGCTGGCAGCTGGCCAAGTACTATCTCTTGGCCGGCTTCCTGGCGATGGCCGTGTTCGGCGTCCACTGGGGCGTGATCTGGGATCCGTTGGTGCTCCTCTACCGGACCACGACCACGGCCCTGATGCCGGGGCTGCAATGGGGCGTGGAGCAAGGCTCCACGGCCGTGTACAAGGCCGATCCGGGCGTGGGCTCGGTGCGGTTGACCCAGGTCACCGAGCCGGCGTACGGATTCCTGCGCGATCATGTGTTCAACCTCCCCGGCCAGGCGTTCTTGGGCGGCGGCCTGATCCTGCTGGTGTTCGTGGCCATGGTCCTGGCCAACGGCTACCGGCGGCGGTTCTGGTGCCGCTACCTCTGCCCGCTCGGCGCGCTATTGGGCATCCTTTCCTGGCGCCCGTTCGTGCGGCGTGAGGTGAACAAGGAGAAGTGCAACCAGTGCGACCTCTGCGCGATGACTTGCCACGGCGCCGCGGGCAAGGCGCCCGGCGACCAGTGGAAGCCGGCCGAGTGCTTTGGTTGCCTCAACTGCACCGACGCCTGCCACCGCGACTCGCTCCACTTCCGCTGGGTCGCCCCATGGCATCGCGAGCCGGCCGTTGAGGGAATCGACCTCTCGAAGCGAGCCCTGTTGGCCTCGGCCGTCGGCGGCGTCGTGGCCTTGCCCTTGCTGCGGGCCAATCCGCAGTCGCGCGGCAAGGTCTACCATCCGGCGCTGATCCGTCCGCCGGGGTCGCGGGAAGAAAAGGAATTCCTCGCCCGCTGCACGTCCTGCGGGCTGTGCATGAAGGTCTGCCCGACCGGCGGCCTGCAGCCGTCGCTCACGGAGGCCGGCCTGGAAGGGCTCTGGACCCCGCGGCTCGTGCCGCAGATCGGCTACTGCGACTACACCTGCACGCTCTGCGGCCAGGTCTGCCCCACGGAGGCCATCGTGCGGCTCACCGAGGAGGAGAAGCACAAGGTGCGGATCGGGCTGGCCTCGTTCGACACGACCCGCTGCATCCCCTACGCCTACGGGCGCGACTGCATGGTCTGCGAGGAACACTGCCCGATCCCCGACAAGGCGATCTATTGCCTGGAGGTCGAGATCCGCGACCGCAACGGGCAGGTCAAGACGATCAAGCAGCCGCACGTCGATCCCGACAAGTGCATCGGCTGCGGCGTCTGCGAGAGCGTCTGCCCGTTCAAAGACCGTCCGGGGATCCGCGTGACCAGCGCCAACGAGTCGCGTCATCCGGCGCTGCCCGGCACGGCCGGCAACCAGCCGATTCTGCCGGAAGACAACCCGTACTAGCGAATCCCGGGACGCCCCGTTTAGCCCGGTCGCTTGCGACCGGCGTTGTCTATCTGAGGACCAATAAACGGCTCGGTTGGCATTCCCTTCACACCCCGGCCCCCGGCATTCGTCGGACGTGGGGTGCGTCCGCAATTGTGTTACTTTTTGCGCAAAAACGTAATGCCGGACTGTTGACAGGCGCGCCGCCGCCATCCACACTGGGGGGTGCAGTGCCTGTCGATTCGCCAGGCGCTCGCGCAAGGCATTCATCTTTTTGGATCGACACCTAACAAGGTCATGCGTGCCGGGTCGTGGCGGCCCGGTCTCGGAATGCGGGAGGAGAACGCGTCTCTTCCCGGCTCGAAGTGACACCCATCCGTACGAGGAGGCCCCTATGAGTGAACCGAACAGCAATGGCACGTCGCGTCGCGAGTTTCTCAAGAGCACCGGCT
>JBDKTH010000207.1:0-3425 GCA_039680305.1 Thermoguttaceae bacterium
AGCCAGGTGCCGTGCAGCAGGTACTTGAGGGTCTGGTGCCGAACCCGTACCAGACGCGTCAGGTAGTCGAGCTCCTCGGGCCGTTCCGTGAGTTGCTCAAGCCGGAAGTTGGGGATCATCGGTTGAATCCCCCAGACAAACGTTTTCGCCTGTTCGAGGCAGAATTGCTTGCCAAACGTGCGGTCCAAAAGGGTCAGGCACTCATTGGGCGCCAACTCGGCCGGCCAACGCTCATCATAAGGCGGATAGGCCAGCGACGTGTAATTGCCGAACGTGACGGCGCTGGAATGATACACGGCCTGGAAAAAGGGAATAACCTCCCAGGGTGGAGCGGAGTAGCCGGAGCGATCGGCGCTGGACTCCAGACAGAGCACCACGTCGAGGTCGCCAATCCAAGGTTCGCCGCAGTACTCGCCCCCCAGGGCCACACGTCCCCGGGCCGAACTACGGTCGCGAATCATCGCCGTGAGGGTGGTGAGGTGGTCGGTCCAATAGCGTCCGGGGCCGAGGATGTGGCCGTGACGCGGATCGTGGCAGGCGGCTGTCACGCCCGTCTGATCCATGTAGACCCCGTCGGCGTTCAACGTCCCGAGCGCCTCGCAGGCCAGGGCGGCGTATTTGTTACGCCAATAGCTGGTGGCGATGCACATCGGCGCACAGGGCGCTTTGAGGTAGGTGTTGTAGATTTCGGGCCGGATCTTGCCATCCGGCCCCTTGACCGCAGCGGCCTCGGCATTCTCCGTGGACCAGCTCGCAGTGGTCGTACCCCAGAGACGCTGGTTCATGTAGAGGATTGCGTGCAGGCCTTGCCGGTGGGCCGCGTCGAGGGCGGTCTGGAATGCGGCGGTCCCCTCGCGGGGCGGCAGATACTCGGGGAACCCCGCGTCGTACGGGCAGTTGTGCCACCAGTGCCAGAGGAGGCTCACCGGCACCTGGAGGTGCTTCTGCAGTTCGGCCGCCGGGACAAGCACGTCGGGCGAGCGTCCGCGATTCCAGACCCAGAGCCCCGTGGCCTCGACCCAGTCGGGCACAAGCCCGCGGCGGAGTCGTCCCCGCTCCGCCATCGTGCAGGCGGCCGGCGACTGCCGGTAACGCTCGGCGGCGGTGGTCCAGTCGCCGCGGAAGGTCCCTAGCAGGACCGCATAGGGAAGCTCGAACGTGCCGGTCTCGCTCGCCGCCTGCTCTGGTTCGTGAGCGACTTCGAAGTGGACCTGCTGCTGGGCGTCGCCCCAAAGGGAAAACGTCTTGCGATAGCCCTGCGTATCGTCGCAGGCCGCATAGAATCCCGGCCCGTCGGGCTCGTAGTAGGCCAGGCACTGGACCGTCAGAGGCCAGGGCGAGGGCCAAGAGAGCCGTCGCCCCTTGCCACTGCCTTGCAACACCTTGCGGGGATCCTGGAGCAGGGTCCCCATGAGCTTCGGGACGGCGAGAACTTCGTGGGCTCGCGGCTTCAACGCGGGGACTCGCGGGAACCGGATCTGCGTCAGTCGCAGGCTACGCGGCTTGGCGATCGACAACTCCCAGCGGCTCAACGCGGCGTCCGTCGGGTCGAGCCGGACCTGGACTTCCACTCGCAGCGGCTCCTTCGCCCCCGGCCTGACGTTGTCCCACACCAGGCGCAGGCCGGACTGCCCCTCGCCCAAACGGTCGATTTGCGGTGCCGGGGCCCGCTCGGCGCTCAGTTCCTGGGTGGTCTCACCCTCGCGGAGCGTGATCTGCCACAGGCCAAACGCTTCCGGACGCCCCATGAGTTGGTTGGAGCTCTCGGGCCGCTCGATCAATTCCCGCAGGGAGCCGTTGGCGGGATCCAGGCCGATTTGCAGCCTGTCGCCAACGACGCGGGCGAGGTCCGGCGAGACAGAGGGCTTGTCCTCGGCGGCCGCCTCCAATGCAATGAGGGCGAACGCGGAAAGGCATGCGACGAAGATGACCCAGCGATTCATGGTGTCCTCCGCAGATGATCGGGTGTGCCGCGGCCATGGCTGGCGGAACGCTTCGATTCTCTCCAGTCATGCAGTTTCCAGGATACCTGCTCCGGCGGCCGGCACAAGGATCAAAATGGTCTTCCCTGCTGAGAGTTTTGGTCACTCGGCGAGGGAGGGCAAGAGTGGTTGGCGAAGCGGAATGGACGCGACGAGGCAAGCTCTGCGTTACACGGTCTTACGCCGTTCAGTCTACGTCCTTAGGCCCCGCGCCCGGCTGAGGACGAGGTGTCGGGGCCGCGGTAGACCTTCTGCTGAAGCATGTTCTTGGCCGTGGTCACCGGGCCGGAGGTCTTGTCGTCGCGCAGGACGGCGTACATCATGTGGAACTTCGCGTCGAGGTCGTCGGCATAGTGGACGATCAGGGCCTCGGGGGTCATCGGCGGCTTGGGCGCGCCCCACTCGGGCAGACGCTGGTGCGAGATGACAATGTGCTCCAGCCGCAACAGGGTCTCGCCGTCGATCTTGACCTGAGTCGCTGCTTCCCGGACCATGTCGCGGCCCAACAGGACGTGGCCGATCAGTTCGCCCGCGGGCGTGAAGAAGGTGTCGGTCGGCTGCTGTTCCAACTCGCGGAGCTTGCCGATGTCGTGGAGCATGGCCCCGGCGATCACCAACTCCTTGTCGAGCGGCGGGCGGAGGTCGGGATAGTAGTCGGCGTATTTGCCGGCCAGGAACACGGCCGAACGGGTCACGCCGAGCACATGCTCCAGGTATCCGCCCGCATAGGCATGATGATGGCGGCGCGCGGCCGGATGGGTGAGCAGTTGCTCGCGATAGGTGTTGAGTAACAGTTCGACCAGCTCGCGCAGGTCGGGCCGCTGGAGGTGTTGGCGGGTGATGTCGAAAAGCTCGTCCAGCATTGCCTGGGGTTCGAACCGCGAGCTGGGCTGGCACATCGTCGGGTCGAAGCCGTCGGCCTTGTCGCTATCGATCACCTCGCGGATCTTGCGGATCTCCAACTGTGGCCCGTAGGTCGTTTCGCGATACGCGGCGGGGAGCTTGTAGAACACGCCCGGCGTCCAGTGGTCGCGACACTCGGCGGCCCAGGGCGAGTTGTCCCAGATGGGGAAGCTCACTTCCCGGCGGGCGTCGCGGAAGCCGACCTTGAAATACGGCTTCCCTTCACGCGTGGTCAGTTCCTCCTTGCTCGTCATCAACGCAAACAGGTCGCCTTCTTGGCCTGTGACCATCTCGGCAAGTGGTACGATAGGCATGATCGTGCGTGGACTTCCCCAGAAAGCGAGTGGATCCGGAAGCATGGATTCTGATTGTAGCCGGCCCGCGTCCCCTTGGGCAGGAGGTGCGGGGGACTGGGGATTTGGGATTTGGGATTTGGGATTTGGGATTTGGGGCCTTCTCCTGCTGTAGGAGCTTAAGGACCCGTCCAGGTCTCAAGAAAAGGGGGGACGGACGAGTGCGTGAGCCCGTTGACTCTGGCTG
>JBDKTH010000685.1:0-3366 GCA_039680305.1 Thermoguttaceae bacterium
CCAAGCCGGGCGACCGCTTCCAGTTCGAGCGCCTCGGCTACTTCTGCGTCGATCTTGATTCCCGGCCCGGGGCCCTCGCGTTCAACCGCACCGTGTCGCTGGTCGACACCTGGGCGAAGATCGAAAAATCCCAGAAGGCCAACCCCTAGCGGCCTCTTGTATTGTTGGTTGCGTCGCCGCTAATGGGCGGCGAAGAACGGACCGTTCCGCCGTCGGAATCACTACAGAAGAAAAGGAAGGTTTCATGCCGCTATTGGTCGTCGGGTCGGTTGCCCTGGATAGTGTGGAAACGCCCAGCCAGACACGTGAGGACATCCTGGGTGGGTCGGCGGTCTACTTCTCCTACGCGGCCAGCTACTTCACGCCCGTGCGGCTCGTCGGGGCCGTCGGCGAGGATTGGCCCGCGAAGCATACCCAGCTCCTCGAATCCCGGAACATCGACACGAGCGGCCTCCATGTGATCTCCGGCGCCAAGACCTTTCGCTGGCGCGGGAAGTATCACCAGAACATGAACGACCGCGACACGCTCGAAGTCCATCTCAACGTGATGGAGCAGTTCGACCCGGTCCTGCCCGAGAACTTCCGCCGCTGCCCGTTCCTGTTCCTGGCCAATGGCTCGACCAAGACGCAGCTCAAGGTCCTCGACCAGTGCCAGGGGCCGTCGCTGGTCGTGGCCGACACGATGGACCTCTGGATCCGCACCGAGCCGGACGAACTCAAGGAGCTTTTGCAGCGGATCGACGGCCTGGTGCTCAACGACAGCGAGGCTCAGTTGCTGACCGGCGAAGACAACTTGATCCGCGCCGGCAATCTCGTGCGCGAGATGGGCCCGTCGTTCGTCGTGATCAAGAAGGGCGAGCACGGCGCGATGTTTTTCGGTAAGCACGAGCTATATGTCCTGCCCGCCTATCCCACCTCCCGCGTCGTCGATCCCACCGGGGCCGGCGACAGTTTTGCCGGCGGCATGATGGGCTACCTGGCCTCCAAAGGCAACTTCGACCCCAAAACCCTCAAAGAAGCCATGGCCTACGGGATGTTGGTCGCCAGCTTCACCGTCGAAGACTTCAGCCTCGACCGCCTCCTCGGCATCACCCGCGACGACCTCGACAAACGCAT
Source organism: Thermoguttaceae bacterium (assembly GCA_039680305.1). Classification (GTDB taxonomy): domain Bacteria; phylum Planctomycetota; class Planctomycetia; order Pirellulales; family Thermoguttaceae; genus JBDKTH01. The sequence goes on from JBDKTH010000685.1 coordinate 1,117, forward strand.
GGACGAGTATCGCCACATGCTAACGTTTTAGGGGAGAGGGGGAGGGAAGAGGGGCGAGGGGGAGAAAAGGACGAAGGAGACTCACACCAGGCAACTCCGCGTAGAATAGCTTCTCTGCAATTTGCATTTTTCAATTTCCAATTTTCAATTTGCATTTCCCCCATGTCTCGGAACATTCGAACCTTCATCGCGGTCGAAGTTGACGCGGCGGTCACCGGGCGGGCGGCCGAACTAATCGACAAGCTGCGAGGCGAGCCGGTCGACGTCAAATGGGTCGAGCCGGAGAACATGCATCTGACGCTCAAGTTCCTCGGCGATGTCGACATTTCCGACACCTACGAGGTCTGCAAGGGCGTCCAGCGGGCGGCCAAAGACCTCGAGCCGTTCGACTTGGAGATCCGCGGCGTTGGCGCGTTTCCCAATATCGACCGGCCGCGCACGATCTGGTTCGGCGGCGGGGAAGGGGAGGAGCAGATGGCCGAACTGGCCAACCGGCTGGACGACGAACTGCTCAAGGCCGGCTTCCGCAAGGAAGGCCGCCGCTTCCAGACCCACCTGACCCTGGGACGTGTCCACACCGACCGTGGCCCGGAGCTGGCCGATCTGACCACGCTGCTTCAGGAATATGCCGACTGGGAGGTCGGTTCGACGCCGATCGACGAACTGATTGTCTTTTCCAGCACCCTGACCCGCACCGGCCCAATCTACGAACCCCTCGGCCGTGCGACGCTCGGCGGCTAGCTCAACCGGTTGTGGTGCAGGCGGGACGCTCCACAACCGGTATTGTGTTTAGCCCTGGCGCTTGTGTGGTGTGCCACTGCTTGCCCTCCAGGCAAGCAGTGCTGCAGCCTCGTTTCGGCCGGGTTTCGCGAGCCGCTGCTTGCCCTCCAGGCACGCAGTGGCACACGATTGTCGATCCGAGACGCCACCCCTCGGCAAGCGCGGCCAGGAGGTGTAAGATCAACTGGCGCTAGCGACTACCACGTTTCCACCGACCCAAATCGATCCGGGGGGAATGTGGGGAGCAGCTCTTGAAAGAAGCACTGAACACCCGTATACTAAACAGGTGTTCAGTAGTAGGTCCAAGTCAGGCAAGCGGCCACTCGCCCCCGTCCGGCGGTCGGCGGTGTCCGGGGCTCTTTCAAGAGAAGGATTGTGCGAATGATCACTTCCACCAAACCAAAGGCGAATGGGCAAATGGCCAAGAAACAGCCGCAACGCGACAGCAAGCCGGCCGCCAAGGAGACGGCCAAGAACACCCGGTCGGTGTTGGATGCCAACCCGACGCTGAAAAACACCATTGCACAGATTGAAAAGCAGTTCGGCGAGGGGGCCATCATGGCCCTTGGCGACGCCAAGGCCGTCCAGATCTCCGGGATTCCCACCGGCTGCCTCTCCCTGGACATCGCCCTGGGCGGCCAGGGGATTCCGCGCGGCCGGGTCGTCGAGATCTTTGGGCCCGAGTCGAGCGGCAAGACAACCTTGGCGCTGCATGTCGTGGCCGAGGCGCAGAAGATGGGCGGGATCGCGGCGTTCATCGACGCCGAGCATGCCTTCGATCCGAGTTGGGCCAAGAAGCTGGGGGTCGACCTGGAGACGCTCCTGGTCAGCCAGCCCTCCAGCGGCGAAGAGGCGATGCACATCGCTGAGATGCTGATCAAGTCGAACGCCGTCGACGTGATCGTGATCGACTCGGTCGCCGCGTTGGTTCCGCAAAAGGAACTGGAAGGCGAGATTGGCGATTCCCACGTCGGGCTCCAGGCCCGCTTGATGAGCCAGTCGTTGCGGAAGCTCACCGGCGCGATCGCCAAGAGCAAGACGGCCGTGATCTTCATCAACCAGATCCGCGAGAAGATCGGCGTGATGTTCGGCTCGCCCGAAACGACCCCGGGCGGCCGCGCCCTGAAGTTCTACTGCTCCTGCCGGATCGACGTCCGCCGCATCGGCGCGCTCAAGGAGGGGGAAGAGGTCATCGGCCAGCGCGTCAAGGCGAAGGTCGTCAAGAACAAGGTGGCCCCGCCGTTCCGCAACGCCGAATTCGACATGATGCACGGCAGCGGCATCAGCTACGAGGGCGACGTGCTCGACCTGGCCATGGCTCAGAAGCTGGTCAGCCGGGTCGGGGCCTGGTTCCGCTATGGCGACGAGCAACTCGGCCAGGGGCGGGAAAAGGTCCGCCTGTACTTCAAGGAGCACCCTAAACTCGTGGCCGAGCTCCGCGACAAGATCATGGCGGCCGGCGGCCACGCC
>JBDKTH010000900.1:0-7206 GCA_039680305.1 Thermoguttaceae bacterium
CGCCAGGTGCAAGAGGCCGAGGCGGCCAACCGTGCCAAGAGTGAGTTCCTGGCCAAGATGAGCCACGAAATTCGCACCCCGCTCAACGGCGTGATCGGCATGCTCGATCTCCTCACCGCCACCGAACTCAAACCGCAGCAAGCCCACTACACGCGCATTGCCAAGTCGTCGGCCGACGCCCTCTTGAGCTTGATCAACCAGATCCTCGACTTTTCCAAGATCGAGGCGGGAAAGCTGGAACTGGAGCAGATCGAGTTCGATCTGCCGCTGCTTCTGGAGGACGTCGCGGAGATGCTCATTCACCGCGCACGCACGAAGGGGCTGGAGTTAACCTGCCACATCGTGCCGGGCGTTCCTGGTCACGTGATCGGCGACCCCGAACGCCTCCGACAGATCCTCATCAATCTGTTAGGCAACGCGATCAAGTTCACCGAGCACGGGGAGATCGAACTGTTGGTCGATGCCCAGGGCGAAGAGGGACACCCGCCGATGGTCCGCTTCAGCGTCCGCGACACGGGGATCGGCATTCCAGCCGACCGTCGCGACCGGTTGTTCATGTCGTTCTCCCAAGTCGACGCCTCGACGACACGCAAATATGGCGGCACCGGTCTGGGGTTGGCGATCTGCCGGCAGCTGGTGGAATTGATGCGCGGCGAGATCGGCGTCGACAGTCCACCGGGCGAGGGAACCACGGTCTGGTTCCGCCTTCCGCTGGAGGTCGTCACGGGCATGGCCTCGTCCCTCCGCGAAATCCCCGAACGCCTGCGCAGGATGCGATTCCTCGCCGTCGACGATACGGAGACCAACCGCGAGATCCTCCGCGAACAGTTTCAGTCCTGGGAGCTCCACCTGACGGTCACGCCCGACGCCCTGTCCGCGCTTCGTGCGCTGCGCGACGCCGCGACGGCCGGCATGCCGTTTGACCTGGCCATCCTCGATCGTCTTTTGCCCGACATGGACGGCCTGGAATTGGCCCGCCAGATCAAGGCGGATCCCGCGCTGACGACCACGACTCTGTTGATGCTCACCTCACTGGACGACCCGCTGGACAGCGACGACCTGCGCACGCTGGGACTGGCAGGCTGCCTGACCAAACCGATCCGTCAATCGCGACTGCTCGACGCGTTGTTGTTGGCGTTCAATGCCGACCAGACACCGGAGAACGGGCCGGTCGCTACCGACTCCCCTGGATCGGAGCCGGGCAACAGCGCGGAGGCCACCGTGCCAGGACCGTTGCCGCGGATCCTGATTGCCGACGACAACGAAATCAACCGGCTTGTGGCGAAGGAGATCCTCCACACGGCCGGATACGCCTGTGACACGGTGGAAAACGGGCGTCAGGCGGTGGAAGCGGTGCGGCAGGGGAGTTACGGGCTGGTGCTCATGGATTGCGAGATGCCGGAGCTGGACGGGTTTTCGGCCACCGACCGGATTCGGCGCGAGGAGCAGCAAGCTGGCACGTCCCGCATGCCGATCGTGGCATTGACGGCCAAGGCCGTGCAAGGCGACCGTGAACGCTGCCTGGCGGCAGGCATGGACGAATACCTCAGCAAGCCCATCGAGCGGAAGAACCTGCTGGACATAGTCCGTCGGCTCCTGGGCAACAGGGAAGCCGCCGCGCCGACGTCCGTCGCCCCCTGGCCGGAGGCGGAAGCCTCGCGACCGTTCACGCCTGTGATCGAGCGGCGCGAGAACCGCCGGCCTCGCCGCCAGGAGGATGCGCCGTTGCCGCTCGACTTCGACCAGGTACTCGAACGGTGTGCGGGAGATGTGGCCTTCCTGACGGAGATGCTTGGAAAATTCGCTCGCCGGTTGCCTGAGGACCTCGATCAGATTGAGCAGGCCGTGGACCGTCAAGACGTGGGAGAAGTCTCCCGTCTTGCGCATGCCTTGAGAGGCTCGGCGGCCACCGTCTCGGCCTGCGCGCTGGCCCGGACCGCCGGAGAGCTGGAAGAACTGGCCCGGGCAGAACACCTCGAGGGAATCGGCCAGGTGGTCGAGTCGCTCCAACATGAGGCCCGCCGCTTCAGCACGGCCCTGCACACGATTCCCGGAGAACGGAAGCCATGCGAGTCCTAGTTGCGGACGACGATGAATTCTCCCGCGAGATGATCTGTCACCTCCTGGAAGGGGAGGGCTACGAGGTTGCCTCGGCCGCCGATGGCCAGCAGGCCCTGGAGCGGATCCGCCAGCAAGACATCCGCCTGGTGATCTCCGATTGGGAGATGCCGCAGCGGAGCGGGGTGGAGCTGTGTCGGGCCATCCGCGACGAAGACCTCGCTTCCTACGTCTATGTCATCCTCGTCACCTGCCGCGGCTCATCCGCGGAGATCGTCGAGGGAATGGAAGCCGGAGCCGACGATTTCATTCCCAAACCCTTCCACGCGGCCGAACTGCTTGCCCGGCTTCGTGCGGGCGAGCGACTCCTTTCGCTGGAAACCCGCGAGATGACGATCTTCGCGCTGGCCAAGTTGACCGAATCACGCGATCCCGAGACGGGCTACCATTTGGAACGGGTGCAGAATTACTCCCGTGTCTTGGCCCAGCAATTGGCCGCCGTTGCCGAGTTCGGCCAGCTCGTCGATCCAGAATTCGTCCGCCTGATCTACCTGACCAGCCCGTTGCACGACATCGGCAAGGTCGGGATCCCCGACCGCGTGCTTCTGAAGCCGGATCGGCTCAGCGACGAGGAGTTCGCGATCATGAAGACGCACGCGCAATTGGGAGCGCGGACGTTGGAGCAGGCCCTCAATCGCTATCCCGGCGCGAGGTTCCTGGAAATCGCCCGCGATATCGCCGCTACACACCATGAGCGGTACGACGGCAAGGGATACCCCGCCGGATTGACCGGGGAAGCGATTCCGCTGGCCGGTCGGATTGTGGCCGTGGCCGACGTCTACGACGCGCTGACCTCCAAGCGGATCTACAAGGCCGCCATGGAGCATTCCGTAGCCACGTCGATCATCGTCAAAGAATCGGGACGCCAGTTCGACCCGGCCGTGGTCCAGGCCTTTCTTGCGGCGGAAGATCAGTTCCTCCAGATTCGCGCCCGTTTCGCCGACGTGGCCGATGCGCTGGCCGACGAGGCCAAGAAGAAGTAACGGCTTGGCTCTTGCATCCGATCGGCAGCAATGCTAGTATGCGTGTGTTACGCAATCGTAATACGTAACACGCCTAGCCCGAGGAGCTACTCGATGAGCATGCGCGCGCGGTCCCATGCGTTTACTCTCGTGGAATTGCTGGTCGTTATCGCGATTATTGGCGTGCTCATCGCCCTGCTGTTGCCGGCGGTGCAGGCGGCGAGGGAGGCGGCACGGCGGGCAAGCTGCCTGAACAATCTGAAGCAACTCGGCCTGGCCGTGCACAACTTCCACGATAGCCAGCGGTGTTTTCCGCCGGCCTGCAATCTGGGCAAGAAGCCGGCGGGGATGAGCGGCGGGGCCGGGTATCACGGCTGGAGTTGGCTGGCGTTCCTGCTGCCCTACTATGAACAGGGGAATCTGTACCCGTTGATCGACTTGAAAAACGATAGCCCGTGGAGCAGCACGCCGAGCATCGTCGTCGCCCGCAACACGCCGGTTCCGATCTTTCTCTGCCCCAGTTACACGGGCTCGCCCTATCGCGACGAGTCGGCCAAGGTCGAGGCCCTGACCAACTACAAGGCCTTGAGTGGGACGCATCAGGGGAGCGTCAACTCCAATTCCGGCGGGAATCCGATGACGCCGGAATACTCGGGGCAGCATCCCGACGCGATCCTCTATCGGAAATCGGAGACCCGCTTTGCCGACATCACCGACGGCACGTCGAACACCGTGATCGTCTGCGAGACGATCGAGCCGACCAGCGCCCAGTGGATGGCCGGCGTCCATGCGATGCTGGCCGGTTTGCCGCCCGGGCCGAGTGTGACCTACAAGCAGGACGGGGGCTACTATGTGGTCGAGCGGGGATATACCTACCTGCAGGAAGACTATGACGCACGTCCGTATACGGACGCTAGTTTTCGCTACGGTCCCAGCAGCCGTCACCCGGGCGTGGTCAACCATCTGTTCGCCGACGGCTCCGTGCACGCCGTGCCCCGGGAGATCGACGCGACACTCTACATGCATCTGATTACTCGGCAGGGCGGCGAGCCGGTCAACAAGTTCTTCGCCCCGTGATGAAGCGGTCTACCTACGAAGGAGTTTCCTATGAGAAGACTGCTCGTTTGTCGTCAAGTCTCCTGCCTGGTGGCGGCCGTAGTGGGCTTGTCGGTCGCCTTGGGCGCTTGCTTTGCCGCTGCCGAGGAGAAGCCGGCGAAGCTCTATCTGGTCGGCGTGGGCGTCGGCGATCCGGATTTGATCACCCTGCGGGCGATCAAGGTGATTGGCCAATCGCAGGTCGTTTTCTGCGGGAGCGGGACGAAGGAGAAGTATGCCGCCTATCTGCAAGGCAAGGAGGTCGTCGAGGGCTTTTGGCGGCTCTTCCCCTATTACGGCGAGGATCCGGCGAAGCTCGAAGGGAAAGAACGCGAGGAGTGCGAGCGAATCGCGGTCAAGCGGAACGAGTTTATTGCCAAGGTCCGCCAGGCCGTCGCCGCGGGGAAGGTGATTGCCATTCTCGACAACGGCGACCCGCTGATCTACGGCCCCTGGGCGTGGTGCCTGGAGGAGTTTGCCGATTTGCGGCCGGTGGTCGTCCCGGGCGTGAGTTCGTTTAACGCGGCCAACGCCGCCCTGGGCCGCGGGATCACGACGAGCGAGAAGACCAAGTCGGTGATCCTCACCGCCACCGATTGGCCGGGCAAGACCGACACGATCGACAAACTGGCCGCCCATCGCAGCACGATGGTCCTGTTCACGATGCGGGCGGAGTTCAAGAGCTTTGTGGAAAAGCTCCTCGTCAACTATCCTCCCGAGACGCCCGTGGCCGTGGTGAAACAAGCCGGCTACCAGGGCAAGGAGGAGGTGATCGAAGCGACCCTTGGGACGATCCTCGACAAGGTCGGCCAGGAGCGGCTGCCGTTCGAGTATCTGATCTACGTGGGCGATTTCCTCACCCACCGCTACCAAAAGGAGAAACCGGCCTCGGCCGATGCAGCACGCACGCCGGCGTCGCAGCACTGAGGGCGGCCGCTTGCCCCCACGCGTGTGTCGAATGGCGCACGTCCGAGAGCGTGCACCCTCCCTTGATCCGTTCGCATTCCCTTAGAACCCCTCACACAACCCGGTATCCCCTGATGCAATGCCGGAGAAGTCCGGGTTGTGTTAGGGGGTCCTAGAGCCTCCAGGAACCTCACGATGTCGCAGCAGAGAATCGCCGCCGCAGGGCTTGTTTGTTGGTTGGCTTTGAGTCTTTGGGCAACGCCGGTGGCGGCCCATCAGGTGTGGATTGAAATGGCAACGCCGGGAAGTCCCGGCCAGGAGCAGGTGGCCCACATCTGCTGGGGCCACTCCGGTCAACGAGTCAGCGGCCCGATGCTGGAGAGCCAGAAGGACAGGCTGACGGCGTGGCTCGCAAGCCCGGAGTCGCCCATCGAACGTCTTCCGTTGACGCTCGGCGCCGACAGTTACACGGCACGCGCCGTCCCTCGCCAGCCAGGATACTACACGCTCGGCGCCGAGACGCAAGGCGGGATCGCGGATCGCGAATTCCATGGCATCCCGGCCGGGACGCGGATTGTCATGTCCGGCAAGACGTTCCTGCACGTCCCGGGCAGCGAGGCGGGGCTGGAGCGGCTCGTGGGAATGGATCTGGAACTGGTCCCCGTTGGCGACCCGAAGAGCTGGCGGACCGGGGGCGTCGTCACCGTCCGGGTGGTGTTCAAGGGCAAGCCCGTCGGGGGCAAAAAGGCGGAGGTCTCGCTCAGCACGGTCAGTCCCAAGCCTCTTGCGACTGACTCGCGAGTCGAGGGGCTCGAGTGGAGCGTGAAGAACTATGCCGATCCGCGAACCGGCGAAGTGAGCTTCCCGCTGATCGTCGGCGGGCGGCACACGTTCTTCCTCAAGTACGTGGACGAGACTCCCGGACGATACGACGGGGATCTGACGATGACGACGAAGTTCAGCCACCTGCGCAAGGGCGATGCCTATGAGCGGACGCTGTACATGGGCACATTGACCGTCCAGGTCAACGCCGAGTAGCACGCCCGGGTGACGTCGCGAATAGGTCCGACTACACTTGCGCGTCGATGTTGGCCGTGTTCGGCAACGCCTCGCTGCCGCCAGAACCGTTGACGCTGTAGCGGGCGGAAAATTGGGCGGAGACTCGGAGCATCGACTGGGAGACCTGCTGGCGGGACGAATCGGAGTCGAAGACGCCAACCAGGCTGCGGAGCGACTCCATCACGCGGAGACGCACCCGGAACATCGCCTCGCGGACCAAGGGTCGTATTGGCTCGTTGGCCGCCGATTCCGTGCTCTGGACCTCGCCGGCTTCGGTCGGTGCATCCGCCTCGGGAAGCACTTCCGCTTCCGGAGCGGCCGTTTCCTCTTGGGCGACGTCTTCCACGGGCGCGGCCTCCGGTTCGCTGGCCTCCGCCGTCGCTGGCAGCAGCATTTCCAGAAGAGGCTCGGGATCGATCACGACCGGGGCTCCCGCTTCGCCCTGCTCCGGTTGTGCGGGAACGACTTCCGCGGGATCCGCGACGGGTGGTTCGAGAAACTCGGTCGCCTCGGTGGAGGGCACCGCCGTGGGAGTTTCGGTGGACGGCTGGAACAACGCCGTGATCGATTCGGACAGCCCGTTGAACGCCTCCGCCACCCCCGTGATCAGGCTGTCGCCGTCCAAGGGATCACTGTTGAGGAATAGCGAGGTGACCGTATCGGTCGCCTGGTGAAAGAGATCCAGGGCCGTTGAGATCACGCTCTTGGCGTCGGTGGAGTTCTCCGGGCTGTTCATGAGCGGCGAGAGGTCGGACGAGACGCCTTCTTGGAGGATGGAGATTCTCGCGGTGGCCCGAAGCTTCAGCGATTGCGAATGCTCATCGCTGTCGGTGAGTTGGGCGTAGTTCAGATTGGCTTCGGCGCGGATTCGGATCTTCGTCCCATCGGCCGCCTCGAAATCATAGCGGAAGCGGAGCTTGGTCTTCGACGTGGCGAGAAGCTGGCCGTCGTCCGTGGTCCGAACCTGAGAATGCGACCGGATCTTCAGGGAAGTCCGTTGAGAGGCGCCGTCGCTCAAGGCCGTATCCGAGGAGGGCGTTGTGCTCGGTACGGGCATCGGACTGAT
>JBDKTH010000503.1:0-1992 GCA_039680305.1 Thermoguttaceae bacterium
CCAGGTTTAGGGAGAGAATTGTGGAAAGCCTCACGTGTTGTGATGCAAATTTTGCGTCGCGGTGCACATTCGTAAGTGACTGCTGTCGCGAGAGTTGCATTTACGTGAAAAGACGCAAGTCAACTAACCCGAAAGTGGGGAGGTGTTGCATAATTCATGGGTGACTACTTAGATCAGCTTGGTATTTACCACCTAGTCTTACGTCCCCCCGAATTGTTTCCGTCGTCCGCGAGGCCCTGGCCCGTGCTCTGCAGAGAGCACGGACCATGCGCGCGTAGCCGCCAAGCGGCGCTTGGGTCGGGCCGGAGGGCCGTACGCCGAGCGCAAGGGCAATTTGTCGAAAGCGTCGATTGTCAAAGATCAAAGCGGCTCGCCTTCTGTAGGCTGCCAGGAATGAGTCTAGCAGATCGGCTGGCCCAATTTCCAGGGGCTTTTTGACGCAAGCGTCATCAAAAAGGCGGGCGGGAGTCTTCGAAGCGATCGGACGGGGAACTCTGTCAGCGGGGGCTGGGGGATGCAAGCATGGATCGAGGATATGGAGTTATCTGGACACCCCTTAGCATGGCTAAGAGAAACCTCGATACAGATCCGGATTCAGCGCCCCGGCTATTCCTTGTAGACTGAGCATAGTTGTACCCGTCTCTGTCGTGGAAGTCCTCAGGGTTGCTCCATGTCGGAAGACATTGACACGAGGTCTGCGGTTGATGAGCGGGAGTTGCTGGAACGGCTTGTCAGCAATGCGCCGCTCCCTCTTGCCGTCGTCGAAGGGCCCGAGTTTCGGTATGTGCTGGTCAATCGGGCCTATTGCGCGATCGAGGCCAGAACCGAGACCTTCTTTCTCGGTCGCACGATCGCTCAGATCTTTCCCGAGGGCGTCGAACACGACGCACGGATGAAGACGCTCCAAGAGGCCTACACAACGGGACGTTGCACGTACCACAAGGAGCTGGAGTTCAATCTCCGCCCGGGCCGGGAACGGACCTGGTGGAACATCGAGCTAGTGCCGCTCCGCAATGATGCCGGTCAGGTATACGCCGTGCTCATCATGGCCCAGGACGTGACCGCGCAAGTCCTCGACCGCCGCCGGCTGGAGGAGCAGGCCGCAGCGCTGCGGGAAAGCGAGGAGCAACTCAAACGGCTCACCCAAACCCTGGAGCAACAGGTGGTGGAACGAACGGCGATTGCCGAGCAGCGGACGGCCCAGTTGCGGGTGTTGGCGGCCGAACTGACGCAGGCCGAAGAGCGGGAACGCCGCCGGGTGGCCAAAGTCCTTCACGACCATCTGCAACAATTGTTGGTCGCCGCCCGGATGAAAATCGCCCTGCTCCACCGCCGCGCCGAAGAGGAACGGCTGTCGCGAACGCTCGAACAAATCGACGACGTATTGAACCAGGCAATCGCCGAATCCCGCTCGCTGACGGTGGAACTCAGTCCGCCGGTGCTCTACGACGCCGGTCTGACCATAGGCCTCCAGTGGCTCGCCCGGCCGATGAAGGAAAAGTACGGCCTACACGTCATCGTGAACGCGGCCCCGCAGGCCGAACCTTGCGAGGAGAGCATGCGGGTGTTCCTGTTCCAGGCCGTGCGCGAGCTGCTGTTGAACATCGTCAAACACGCCAAGACCGATGCGGCCCGCGTGGACCTGCGTCTCCTGCCCGCCGATCAACTCCAGTTGGCGGTCGCCGATCGGGGAGCGGGCTTTGACCTTGCCTCGCTCAACGCCCGGGCGATGCCGGGCGGATTCGGCCTGTTCAGCATCCGCGAACGGCTGGAGTTGCAGGACGGGCATCTCACGGTGGAGACCGCCCCGCGACAGGGAACCCGGGTCGTGATCGATGTCCCCCTCGCGCGCAGGCCGCCCCCGTCGGCCGACCTGCCCACGGAATCCCTTGAGCCGGCCATCGTCGCGGCTCACACGCAAGATGCGGGCCCCGTGCCCGCCGAGTGGGAAAAGATCCGGGTGATGCTGGCCGACGATCATGCGATCGTCCG
>JBDKTH010000238.1:0-4796 GCA_039680305.1 Thermoguttaceae bacterium
CGCACGGCTTCGGCCTTGCCGCGATTCTGCGGCAGGGTGTGCAGGGAAAAGTGCTTCGGATCCGACTGGCAGAGCCGCTGGAGCACCGTCTCGGTTTCGTCCGTGCTGCCGTCGTTGACGAAGAGGAACCGCAGCGTAGTCCCCAGGGCAACGAACTGCCGGAACGCCTCGACCTCCAGGCGGGCAGCTTCGTTATAGCAGGGGACCACGATCGTGGCGGCGGCCATTGTCTATGCTTTCTCTCGTCGCAGTACAGCGATCAGGCTGACTCCTGACGAATAGCCATGCCGGCGGCGGCCTTGGAGCAGGTTGGTGAGGGTTCGATACTCGCCGGAAAACACGTGATCGAGTAGCCGGTTGACCAGGGGCGACGGCATGGCGAGATCCGTCCCCGCCTCGCCGCTCGACTTCCGCCGCCATCGGTTCATCGCCCGGATGAGCCTGACGACCGGATAGAGCCGGGAGTTGAAGTAGGAAAGCAACAGCGTGCTGACTGGCAAGCCCTCCCAGAGCCTCGCCAGCTGCGCAAGGTCGTAGCGGCGGTAGTGGCCGTGGCTTTCGTCGTGAGGGCTCCACAGCTTCATATCGGCCGGCACGGTAAGCAGGAAATATGACCCCGGGCGTGCCGCCGCCACCAATTCGGCGAGGAACGCCGAATCGTCCTGGATGTGTTCCAGCACGTCCGTGGCCAGGAACACGCTGGCCCGGGCCGTCCAGTCGCCTAAGTCGTGCGGCGCGTGGCCACAGAGGAACCGGACTTTGGGGAACCGCTCTTGAGCCAGCCGGACGGCATCGGCCGACGGATCGATCCCCACGCAGGTGTACGTCTCGCCCAACGCGCCGACATTGCCGCCCGTGCCGCAGCCGACGTCGACGACCACCGTCTCGGGCCCAGCCGGCACGATTTGCGACAACAGCCCGCCGAGGATCCGGCGCCGTGCGACGAACCACCAGTGTCGCAGTTCAATCTCGGAGTTCAGTTGAAACTGTTCAAGCTGCATTGGGCGGTCTTCATTCCCGTCCCGGTCTCGAAAGCAAATCGAGCAAGTATTGACCGTAGCTGCTGTTCTGCTGGTAGGCGAGCCGTTCGAACTGATCGGCGGTGATGAACCCTTTGCGCAGGGCGATTTCTTCGAGACAGGCGATCTTCAGGCCTTGGCGTTGTTCGATCGTCTGCACGAAGTTGGCGGCTTGCAGCAGCGACTCGTGGGTGCCCGTGTCGAGCCAGGCAAAACCCCGGCTGAAGACTTCGACCCGCAGTTGGCCGCGTTCCAGGTAGCAGCGGTTGACGTCGGTGATCTCCAGTTCGCCCCGGACGGACGGCTTCAACCCGGCGGCAATGTCGATCACCTGGTTGTCGTAGAAGTAGAGGCCGGTGACCGCATGCTTGGACCGGGGCGCCTTAGGTTTTTCGACGATCGACAGCGGACTACCGTTGGCGTCCAACTCGACCACGCCGTACCGCTCCGGATCCTTGACCACGTAGGCGAAGATCGTCGCGCCGGTCGTCTGGCAGATAGCGCTATGGAGCGTCCGCTGAAATCCTTGGCCATAGAAGATGTTGTCGCCCAGCACCAAAGCCACGTGATCCGAACCGACGAACTCCCGGCCGATGATGAACGCCTGGGCCAACCCCTCGGGCTTGGGCTGCACGGCATAGCGAATCGAGAGCCCCAACGGGCTGCCATCGCCCAGCAGCCGCTCAAAGGCGACGATGTCGGTCGGCGTGGAGATCAGCAGAATGTCGCGGATGCCGGCCAGCATCAAAGTCGACAGAGGATAATAGATCATCGGCTTGTCGTACACCGGCAGCAGTTGCTTGCTCACCGCCCGCGTAATCGGGTGCAGCCGCGTTCCCGCGCCCCCGGCGAGGACAATGCCCTTCGTGCAGCAGGTGTTCATGGACATTTGGGATTTCAGATTTCAGATTTGGGATTGGAGTTCAGGGGGCAGGCGAAAGGAGACGACTTGGAGGACGAGTATGGTATCGCCGCGTATGGCATCGTGTCTTCGTTGTGAAGCCCATTTCGAAATCCCAAATCCCAAACCCCAAATCTCAAATCCCCAGCCCCAACCGTTCCTGGCGATACTTGCCCGAGGTGGCTCGTTCGATCCAGGTCGGGTTTTCCAGGTACCAGCGGACGGTCCGCTCCAGACCCGACTTGAAGTCGGCCTGAGGCATCCAGCCGAGTTGGGTGCGTATCTTTGTGGCGTCGATCGCATAACGGCGGTCATGCCCGGGCCGGTCGGTCACATAGGTGATCAGCGACGTACAAGGGGCGTGCGGCAATCCGGGCCGAAGCTGGTCGACCAGTTGGCAGATCGTGCGCACGATCTCCAGGTTGGTCCGCTCGCAGTCGCCGCCGATGTTGTACGACTCGCCGGGCGTGCCTCGGGTCAACACGGTGCGAATCGCCCGGCAGTGGTCCTCCACATAGAGCCAGTCGCGGATCTGCCCTCCGTCGCCATAGACCGGCAGCGGCTTGCCAGCCAAGGCGTTGAGGGTTATCAACGGGATGAGCTTTTCGGGGAACTGGTAAGGGCCGTAGTTGTTCGAGCAGTTGGTGACCACGACCGGCAGGTCGTAGGTGTGGTGATAGGCCCGCACAAAATGATCGGCCGAAGCCTTGGAGGCCGAATAGGGGGAGTTCGGCGCGTAGGCCGTCGTTTCGGAGAATTTCCCCGCCGCACCGAGCGATCCGAAAACCTCGTCGGTCGAAACGTGCAGGAAGCGGAACCGCGACCGCTCGGGCTCCGGCAGGCTGGACCAATACAGCCGGGCGGCCTCCAACAGCCGGAACGTGCCCACCACGTTCGTCTCCACAAACGCCGCCGGCCCGTCAATCGAGCGGTCCACGTGCGACTCGGCCGCAAAATTGACCACCGCCCACGGCCGATACTCGGCCAACAACTGCGCCACAAGCCGTCCGTCGCAAATATCCCCCTCCATGAAGACATACCGCGGATCTCCAGCTACGTCAGCCAGCGAATCCAAATTGCCCGCGTACGTCAGCTTATCCAGATTGATCAGCCGATCTTCTTCGTCGGCAAGCCATTGCCGCACAAAGTTGCTACCGATAAATCCGGCTCCGCCGGTCACAAGAACGGTCATGGAGAGTGGATGGTGGTTAGTGGATCGTGGTTAGTGGATAGCCGCTTGCGGCTTAGCATCCACCATGTATCCTTCTGCCTTTCCCCTCACGGTATTCCCCGGACGATCGGCGGACCGATCAAACGCGTCAGGGCGACGGGCAGATGCTGCCAGAGTCGAATCATGAGTTGATAGCGTCGGTTGTCGGGACGCATGTCGCCTATGGTACCAGATCGCACATAGTACTGCCATACGGCTGGGTAGGGCTCGGCACCCCACTGGCGTTTGAAGCTGAACTTGTTGCTATCAACCGTGCACCGGCCGAAATCGAAGATCGCCTGGCCTCGCTCGATGGCTCGGCGCAAGAGGTGCCAGTACATGAGCATGTTGGCGTTGGTCGAGTTGAACCGGCGCAGGGAACTAGCGCTCGGAACCTCGGTCAGCCCGGCCCCGTGGACCAGCAGGGCCGCGGCCACCGGGCGGCCTTCCAACCGTGTGACGCACAGTTCTGCCTGGCCGGGGAACTGTCGCAAGATACTGCGGAACAGCCGCCGGCTGAAGACGGGCGTTCCCAGGTCGCGCATGTTCTCGGCGAAGACGCGATAGAACTGGCCGAGGAGGGCGGCTTCCCCCCAATGGACGGTCAGCCCCCCTTTTTCGCCCTTACGGACCTGATTGCGGACCTTGGGCCCCAGACTCCCCCAAAGCTCATCGGTCGAGGCAGGAAGCACGAGTCGCAGATGGGCCTTGCTGGTCAGTTCGTGCCGTAGGGCTGGGTGTGCGAGCCGTTCCTCGTGACGCAGTTCCAAGTAACGCACGTCCAATGCATCGGCCAACTGCACCGCCCGATCGACCAAGGCCACACGGACCGAATCCTTGGTGGCCAGCACCCCGCCGGTGTTCAGGTAGGGCAAGCTCACCAAGAACCGACCGAACAACCGGCTCCGCACAAAGGCCAGCGGCAACAGGCCGACCGTCCGCTCGTCGCTGACCGCTTCCAGACAGTACGGCTCGTGGCGCAGCCCTTCCTGGAACACAAGCAGCCAACCGGGAAGCCGACTGGGCGATGGGCAGCCTCGCTCGGTCACAAACGCCGCGATTCGCGGCAGTCCCTCGCGGAGTTCCGCCCCCGTGAGCGTACGGATTTCGATGAAATCACGGTTCATCGGATCGCATCACCTTCCCAACAGGCTGTCGTACACCGCCCGAACCTTGGCCATGCGGACCGCAAAACTGTAACGCTGTTCGATCGTACGACGTCCGGCCGCGGCGAGCGTGCGACGGCGATCGGGATCGGCAAGCAACTGGCCCAGGGCAGCCGTCAGCCCCTCGGTGTCCTCCGGCTCGACCAACAAGCCGCTGGTCTCGTGCTCGATCAGCTTGGGAAGTCCGGCGATCCGTGTGGCGATCACCGGCACCTCCATGGCCATGGCTTCCAGGACGACATTCGGCAGCCCTTCCCGGCGACTGCTAAGTACAAAAGCGTCCATGGCCTCGTAGAGCCCGATCAGGTCGGTGCGATGGCCGAGGAAATGTACCCGGTCGGTCAGTTTCAACTGGTCGACGAGCGTCTCCAACGGCCCCCGTTCATCCCCCTCGCCCACGAGCATCAGTTCGACATTCCGGCCGTCGCGAAAGAGCCGATCCACCGCCCGAATCAGCGACGGGAAATCCTTCTCGGCCGCAAGCCGCCCGACCGCGCCGA